>NZ_JBRREH010000001.1:0-118049 GCF_056760175.1 Stenotrophomonas sp. STEN021
GCTGACAATGTTGAAGGTCTTGGCACCTTTGCAATCTGATGAAGCCTCTGCTTCGCGGCTTACGCCGCTCCCACAAAAATAGCCGGGCTGCATCGTTCATTTTCTTGTGCCTAACACCACGGCTGAGTCGAGCCCGTTCAAGGCTCGTCACGAACCCGCAGGAAACGCGGAAAACGGGGTAGCCCATGCACTGTCAGGCCGTTGTAGCGATAGGTCACCTGGCTGCCGATCGGCGGTGGGTCGGCACGCTGCGCATCACTCAGGCCGCTGCCGAGGCGGAACTGTGCCCCGCTGTCGGCACGCACCAGCAGCGCGCCGACCATGTCTGCGTACTTGCCCTTGCCAGGGACATGGCCGATCACGCGCGCTTCGGCATCGTCATACAGTTTGAGTTTGAACAAGCCAGCGCTGCGGCCGTCGCTGTAGCGATTGTCCTGATGATGCAGCATCAGGCCTTCGCCGCCGGCCTGGATGACGCTGCGCAGGTGTCGGTGCAGACTCTCGGTATCTGGCAGGCGGCGCTGCTCTATGGCAAGCAGGTAGGGGTTGGCTTGATTGGCGATGATCCGGCTGAGCTGTGCGTGGCGTCGGGCGAAGCCATCGGTTGCATTGGGCAGGTCGAAGGCCATGAAGCGTAGTTTGCGCCACTGCGCCTCGTCGGCCGGGCTGCTGCGGATGAGCGCACTGGTGGCTTCGAACTGGCCGCGTGCCATCCATAGTTCGCCGTCGATCGCCTGCTTGGGCCAATTCTGGGTAAACCATGCCGGCGTTGGGATGCGGTGGCCGGCGCGGGTCCAGAGCGCATGACCGTCCCAGCGTGCGCGCACGCCGTCGAGTTTCTCGCTGACCAGATAGAGGGATACATCCGGCCCGTCCTGCCAGCTGCTGGCCAGCATCAAGGGTGGCGCGGCAGCGAGCGCCGTGTTGAGCGAACTGGCCAGCAAGAAAAATAGAATCAGGAGGAAACGTGGCATGCTTGGCCCCCGGTTGTCGGAAGCTCAAGCGTGCTTTGCAGTCAGTGCAGGTGACCATCAGCGGCCGCCTGCATTCAAGGTCGGTGTGCTGGCTATACGCTCGTCGGCAGCGCCTGCAGAAACTGCGCTACGGCGGGGCCGAAGCGCTCGTAGTCAACCAGGAAGGCATCGTGGCCTTGTGGCGAATCCATGCCGATGAACTGGGCGTCGGCTCCGCCTGCCCGCAAACCGTCAGCGATCTGTTGCTGCTGCTCCACCGGGAACAGGATGTCGGTATTGGCGCCAATGGCGAGCGCACGTTCAACCCGGATCTTGGCCAGTCCGGCAAGTACGTCACCACCGGCGTATTCGGCCAGGTCGAACCAGTCCATGGATCGACCGAGGTAGAGATAGCAGTTCGGGTCGAAGTTGCGCACGAAGCGACGCGCGTGGCCTTCCAGATAGCTCTCTACCTGGAATTCCAGGCCGAACGGGTCTTCGTCGGTCTGGTCAGAGTCCAGCCGCACGCGGCCGAAGCGGCCGTCCCATTCCAATGCCGAGCGATAGGTGATGACGCCGAGCTTGCGCGCCATGCGCATGCCCGACTCCGGGTAGTGGACTTCGTCGTAATCGCCGTTGTTCCATGCCGGATCGAGACGGATGGCTTCGCGCTGCAGCGAACGGATGGCGATCGAGAACGGCAGGGCGCGGGCGCTGCCGGAGATGTTGATGTGGCTGCGGGCGATGCCCGGGTGCTGCAGCAGCACCGCCAGTGCGGTCATGCCGCCCATCGAGTTGCCGATCAGGCAGGCCAGCTGGGTGATGCCAAGTGCGCGCACGACTTCGGCGGCGGCGTTGGCCACGTCTTCAATCGACAACTCGGGGAAGGACAGCCGGTAGGTCTTGCCGGTGGCGGGGTCCAACGAGGCCGGGCCGGTAGAGCCCTTGCAGCTGCCCAGCGAGTTCACGCAGATGACGAACCAACGGTTGGTGTCAATCGGTTTGCCGGGGCCGAGCATCGGCTCCCACCAGCCCGTGGCCGGATTGTCGGCATTGCTGGCAGCGTGTGCATCGGGCGACAGGCCGGTGACGATCAGGATGGCGTTGCTGGCATCGGCGGCCAGCCTGCCCCAGGTTTCGTAGGCGACATGGGCGCCAATCAAGCTGCCACCGCGCTTCATCTGGAACGGCGAGGGCAGCGCGTGAAAACGGCTGCCATCAGGAATGAATTCAGTCATCTGCCAATTTTAGCGGGGATGCCGGGCGCATCTTCGCATGGATGATAACCAGTGGTTATCTGGGTATTGCCTGGTGGGCGCGAAGCGCGTGCTGGCGGCAGCGATGTGGTGGTGATTGCCGCTGCGCGCGAATGACCGCGGGAGGCTCGCAGTGATGTCAGTGCCGGCCGGAGTGGGCCGGTTGTAGGAGCGGCGTAAGCCGCGAAGCTGACGTTGCTGAAGCACATGGCATCTCTGCAATCCGCTGGATGTGCTTGCTTCGCGGCTTGCGCCGCTCCTACAAAGAAGCCTGTTGGGCGCTATTGACCCAAGGTGATCGTCAACGGCTTGTCAGTCGGCAGCTTGATCTTGACCGGTACTGACTCGACGTCGCCTTCGCCGCGCATGGCGGTGCCGCTGGCGGACAGACGGGCGAAGACTTCCACTTCCTGCAGGTCGGACAGTTTCTGGGTGGGCATCGGGCTGTCGCCGTCGTCGAGGGTGACGGTCAATGGCGTTGCCTGTGCCGGGTGACGTTCGACGGCCACCGGCATCGGCGGGCCGCGGGGGATGCGGGCGATGACGAACACGGTTTCCTTGCCGGAAGCGGCGCGCGCGGCCAGTGCCGGGGCCAACGTTACCGTCACGGTGACAGTGCTGGCGTTGGCTGATGCGGTTGTTGCTGCCGGCGCGCTGCCATGAGCGTTGGTTGGGGTCTTGCCACGAGCGACATCGATCTGTTCCTGCAGCGCGCTGGCAGCGGCGGGCTCCAATCGGGGGAGCAGGCTTTCCCAGGTCTGCGCGGCCTGTTCGTTCTGGCCTTGCTGGCGCTGCACGATGCCGGTGAGCCAGATCACCCGCTCGTTGTCCGGTGCGATCTGGCGGGCGCGGGCAAGCCACTGCTGGGCGGTGTCGTCGAACAGGAACTTGGGATCGGCCTGGGCGCGCGTCTGCGCGGCTTCGAGCAGCAGGCCGGGTTCGTCGGGGGCCAGCTGTGCGGCGCGCTGATAGGCGGCAGCGGCATCGGCGACCTTGCCGATCTCCAGTTGTGAGCGGGCCAACAGCACCCAGCCGTCAACGCGTTCGGGGTTCTGCTTCAAGGCGTCCTGCAGCTGGGCGATGCCTTCTTCGATGGTCTGCGGCGCGGCGGCAGCCTCAGGTTGCGGCTGCATCGCCGCCGGGGTTCCCAGCAACTGGTACAGACCCAGGGTGGCGACCAGCGCCATCGCAGCCAGGCTGCCCCAGATCCTTCGTTTGCCGGCACGCCACAGCGGCCACAAGGTGATGCCGGTGGCCACTACCGCCAGCACTGCAGCGCCTGTCATGAAACCGGCATTCACCATTCGCGTTCTTCCTGACTGGCGTCGTCATTGCTGGCAACAGGAACGGTGCGGCCACGCCGCCGTACATGAACGATCAACAGCACCGCGCCGGCGAGCAACAACAGGCCGGGACCGAACCAGAGCAGGGCGGTGCTGGCTTCCAGTTGCGGGCGGTACAGCACGAACTCGCCGTAACGGTCGACCAGGAATTGCTTGATCTCGGCATCGCTGCGGCCTTCGTGCATCAGCTTGAGCACTTCGCGGCGCAGATCGTGGGCGATCTGCGCGTTGGAGTCTGCCAGTGATTGATTCTGGCATTGCACGCAGCGCAGTTCGGCGGTGAGTGCGTGGAAGCGCACTTCCTCGGCGCGGTCGCGATACTGCAAGGGGCTGGGATCGCCGGCAGGCTGCGCGCTGGCGGCGAACGCCAGGCACATCCACAGCAACGCACCAGCCCAGGCTTTCATCGGGCCGCTCCCAGGTCCGGTGCGCCGTGCTTGCCACCAGCGGCGGCTTCCACTTTTTCCAGTGCCGGAATCAGCTGTTCGTCCATCACCTGTTGGGTAATGGCGCCGCTGTACTTCCAGCGCACGATGCCGCTGCCATCGACCAGGAAGGTTTCCGGTGCGGCGGCAATGCCCCAGTCCAGGGCGGTGCGACCTTCCTGGTCGGCCAGCACCACCATGTAGGGGTTGCCCAACTGCTCAAGCCAGCGCAATGCTTCGCTGGGCTCGTCCTTCCAGTTGTAGCCGATCACGCGCACGCGTTTGGTCTCGGCGAAGCGGGTGAGGATGGGGTGCTCATCGCGGCAGGTCGGGCACCAGCTGCCCCAGACATTGAGCAGGTAGGGGGCGCCACGCAGCTGCGTATCGGTGACATGCACGCTGGGGTCATGCAGCACCGGCAAGGAGAAGGCGGGGGCGGGCTTGTTGATCAGTGCCGAGGGCAGGCTGTCGCGGTCGGGTTTGCCGGAGCGGCTGACGCCGTACAGCATCAAGCCCATCAGACCGAGGAAGAACAATGCCCCGAGGACGATGGCGACCGGCGGCAGGCGATGCTTGGTGTTGGATTCGGGCGAGGGACTATTCATTTCGATTTCTCAGGCAGCCTGCGGAAACGGCGGTCGACGGCGGTGATGAAACCGCCCAGCGCCATCAGCGCTGCGCCCAGCCAGATCCAGCGGACAAAAGGTTTGATCTGTACGCGCACGGCCCAGGAGCCATCGCCCAGTGATTCTCCCAGCGCCACGTAGATATCGCCACCCAGGGTGGGATGGATGCCGGCTTCGGTCATCGGCTGGCCGCCGCTGGCGTACATGCGTTTTTCCGGGTGCAGCCGGGTAATCAGCGTGTCGCCACGCAACACCTGCAGGTGCCCTCGGTCGGAGTGATAGTTCGGCCCATCGCTGGCATCCACGCCTTCGAACAGTAGCGTATAACCGCCAGCGTCGATGGATTTGCCCGGTGCCAGCGCCACTTCATGCTGCACATGCAGGGCTTCCACCAGCAGGGCACCGACCAGGAATACGGCCACGCCGAAGTGGGCGATCAGCATTCCCCAGGTTTCGGCATTGAGCCGGCCGCTCTTGCGCAGCCGCGTCCACAGGTAATAGCCGCTGCCGCCGGCTACCCATGCAGCACCAGCAATGCCGATGCCGGTCTTGAACTTGCCCTGCGGTGCCATCCACCAGCCGATGATGCCCAGCACGATGGCCAGGCCAGCCCACGGTGCCAACAATGCCAGCGTGCGCAGGCCTTGCTCGCGCTGCCAGCGGCTGATCGGGCCAAACGGCAGCAATACGATCATCGGTGCCATCAACAGCACGAACAGCGTGCCGAAGTAAGGCGGGCCCACCGAGACCTTGCCCAGATCCAGCGCATCGGCCAGCAGCGGATACAAGGTGCCGAGCAGCACCATGGCGCAGGCGCAACTGAGCAGCAGGTTGTTGGCCAGCAGCAGGCTTTCGCGCGAGTTGAGCGCAAATGCGCGGCGCGGGTCGGCGCTGTTGCCGCCGATGCCGGGCGCACGCAGGGCATAGAGCAGCAGTGAACCGCCGACCACGATGGCGAGAAAGACCAGGATGAACAGGCCACGCGAGGGGTCAGCGGCAAACGAGTGCACGCTGGTCAGCACGCCGGAGCGCACCAGGAAGGTGCCGAGCAGGGACAGTGCAAAGGCGGCGATCGCCAACAACAGGGTCCAGCCAACAAACACGCCGCGCTTTTCAGTGGCTGCTTGCGAGTGCAGGAGGGCGGCACCAACCAGCCATGGCATGAAGCTGGCGTTTTCCACCGGGTCCCAGAACCACCAGCCGCCCCAGCCCAGCTCGTAATACGCCCACCAGCTGCCCAAGGCGATGCCGATGGTCAAAAAGCCCCAGGCCGCATTGGTCCATGGCCGGGTCCAGCGCAGCCAGCGCACGTCGATGCGGCCATCGATCAGGGCGGCAATGGCGAAGGCGAACGGCACCGCGAAACCGACATAGCCCAGATACAGCAGCGGTGGGTGGATGATCAGTCCCGGGTCCTGCAACAGCGGGTTGAGGTCGTGACCTTCGCCTGGTGCCGGCAGCAGGCGCGCGAACGGGTTGGAGGTGAACAGCAGGAAGGCAAGGAAACCGACGCTGATCATCCCCATCACCGACAGCACCCGCGCCATCACCTCGGGCGGCAGCTGGCGCGAGAACGCGGCAACCGCCGCGGTCCACAGGGCCAGCACCAGGGACCACATCAGCAATGAGCCCTCGTGCGCGCCCCACACGGCCGAATAGCGGTAGATCATCGGCAGCAATGAGTTGGAGTTGTCGGCGACGTAGCGCAGCGAGAAATCCTGGCGGACGAAGGCAATCGTCAGCACCACGAAGGCAGCCAGCACCATGGTCAGCTGCAGCATTGCTGCCGGGCGTGCAATCGCGGTGAGTGCCGGGATGCCACGCTGTGCACCGACAAGTGGCAGCACGCTTTGCAGCAGGGCTGCCAGCAGGGCGAGGATCAGTACTACCTGTCCGATTTCACCGAGCACTCAGGGCGTTCCCTTGGTTGGGGTGGCGGCCGGGACCTGATGCTTGTCGTGCGCCACGCCCATCTTGTCGGCCAGCTCCTTGGGCATATAGGTCTCGTCGTGCTTGGCCAGCACGTCTTCGGCGACGAATACGCCGTTGGCCATGCGTCCGGTGGCGACCACTGCCTGACCTTCGCGGAACAGGTCGGGCAGGATGCGGTCATAGGTAACAGGCAGCATCGCGTCGCCATCGGTGACCTCGAAACGTGCCAGCAGTGCACCGGGTTCGCGTTTGAACGAGCCCTTGGCAACCATTCCGCCCAGCCGGAAGCGTGCGTCCGGGGCGACCTTGCCGGCCATGACCTCGGCAGGTGTGTACAGATAGGCGATGTTGCGCTGCAGGGCGGTGCTGACCAGGGCAACGGCGGCGCCGGCCACCAGCAGCGCCAGCAATACCCATAACAGGCGACGGCGCTGGGTCGGGCTCATCGGCTCAGTTCCTCATCAATCGGCGCTGCGGCGCTGCGGCTGGCGCGATTGATGCGTGCGCGCGCCTCACGCAACTGCTGGCGGATCTGCAGGCGTGGCACGATGAAATCCCAGGCCAGTACGATGAAGAACACGGCGTAGGCCAACGCCACGTATTTGAAATAACTCATGCCGATTTCTCCAGCCTCTCGCGCAGCCAGGCCTTGCCGACTTCGCGGCGCAGGTTGTCGGCACGGGCGCGTGACAGTAGTGAACCGACGAACCAGAACTTGGTAGCCAGCACCATGATCCACAGTGGCAGGATCATGCTGCTGTCCATGCTGGACTCGCCGAACACACGGATGGTCTGGCCCTGGTGCAGGGAATTCCACCACACCACCGAGTAGCGAATGATCGGCAACATCACCACGCCGACGATGGCCAGCAGGCCGGCGGCGCGAGCGGCGGCGCGGCGGTCATCGATGGCGCCGTAAAGTCCCATCACGCCCAGGTACATGAACAGCAGGATCAATTCGGTGGTCAGGCGCGGGTCCCAATCCCACCAGGTGCCCCACATCGGCTTGCCCCAGATGCTGCCGGTGAGCAGGGTGATCAGGGTGAATGCGGCACCGATGGGCGCGCAGGCCATGGCCAGGATTTCGCACAGCTTGATCCGCCAGATCAGCGCGATGGCGCTGTAGAACGCCATCAGCCCGAATACGAACAGGCTCATCCATGCCGACGGCACGTGGATATAGAGGATGCGGAAGCTGTCGCCCTGCTGGTAGTCAGCCGGCACCACCGCCAGCGCCTGCCACAGGCCGAAGCCGAACAGTGGCAGCGCGGCGATATAGCACCAGGTGGACCAACGGGCGGCGAAGGTGTCGAAGTAAGGCGGTGAGCCCAGCTTGTGAAACCAACCAACTAAACCTTTGGACATCCGCTCGCTCGCTGAGGAAGACGATGACCGGACCGCGATCAGCGGCCCGACCGGCTGGGTGGTGCGGCTTGCACCACCGTTGCTGTTTTCAGACTAGCGCAAGATACCGCAATTTCAGAAAACCGGCGGGTATCGGATGGCTTACTTGAGGGTTACCGTGCCCTTCATCATCGCCGCGTGGCCGGGGAAGCTGCAGAAGAACGACAGCGGCGCAGCTGCGGCGGTGAGGCGGGCGACCGGGATCGAGATGGAGGTGGTTTCGCCACCGCCGACCACCTTGCTATGGGCGATGACGCGGCTGTCGCCGGCCTTGATGTAGTCCGCCGCCAGCCCGGCCTTCATGCCATCGCTGTCGATGCCGGCCATGTCGGCGGTTTTGGCCACCACCACATTGTGGCCCATGATGTTCTTGGCCATCTTGCCGGCGTGCTTGAGGTTGATGGTGAAGTTGGCGCAGCTCTTGGGCACGTCGATATTGGTGGCGTTGAACTTCATCGCATCGTTGCCCTCCAGGCTGATAGAGCAGGTATCGGCAGCATGCGCGGCGGATGCGCCGCCCATCAGCAGCAGGGCAAGGAAAATACGGGACTTCATGGATGACTCCTTATCGGTGGCTTCTTGAACAGACCAGGGGGAGCACGCCACAAGCGTGCGGCCGAGGTGGTTTTATTGCTTGAGCGATGAAAGCCAGGTGGACACCGCCTTGATACTGTCCGCATCCAGCCGCTGGCCGATGCCGTGCATGACCCGGCTGTTGGTGGAGGCGTCTACGCCATCGTCGTGGAACTGTTGCAGGCGGGTTTGCAGGTAGTCGTTCTGTTGCCCGCGCAACGCCGGATAGGCGGCATAGGGCATGCGTCCGCTGCGGTCAACGAAACCGGCTTGGGGGTTACCGCGGCCGTCGGCACCGTGACAGCCCTGGCAAGGCGGTATGCCCTTGCTGGGATTGCCGCCCATGTAGATCGTCTGGCCCTGGCTGAGCACTGCAGCATCCTGTTCGACAGGCGGTGCATCGGCGGAAGGCGCCGGTACCGGAAGGCTTGCGTAGTAGGCCGACAGGTCGCGGATATCCTGCTCTTCCAAGGGCGCGGCCATTGCGGTCATCGGCGACTCGGGCATGCGTCCGCTCTTGTAGGCGTGCAGCGCCCAGTACAGATAGGCTTCTTTCTGCCCGGCGAGATTTGGAAACGCCGGCGTGATGGCGATGCCGTCGCCACCATGGCAGGCCGAGCAGACCTCGGATTTGCCCTTGCCGGCGGCCGCGTCGCCCGAAGCGGCACGCGCAGTGCGCAGGTCATAGCGTGGCGGCGGTTGTGGCGAGGCGGTTGTCCCGTCACCGGCGACAGCTGGAGCCTGGGCCGCGTCATTCGAGGCGGGCGGATCGGCTTGCAAGGCCGCGGCAAGTGCGGCGATCAACCACAGTGCCTTCATAAGGCCACCTCGAACAGCATGCCGACAAGATTGACGTTGTAGCTGGACGGGCCGCCATCGGTATAGACGCGGTGGTCGTAGACCAGGGTGTCTTCAAAACCGAAGTAGTGCCAGTCCGACAGATTGCCGCGCTCATAGGTATCAAACAGGCGCAGGCGCATGCGTTTGTTCAGCGGCACAGACAGGCCCGCCGTCACCGAATTGACGCGGTACACCATCACGGGGTAGCTGCCGGTGGTCAATGGCGCATTGGCGGGCGTGGTCAAGGCGCCTGGTGAATTCATCCGGTAGCTGGTCTTGCCGCGCGAATAGGTCCAGTTCCAGGCCAGGTCCAGGGTGGCGCGGCCAAGCCGACGGGTGAAGTTCAGCCCGGCATAGTGATTGCGTTGCGCATCGTCCATCCACCAGCGGTTGGCGTCAGGATAGGTGGGGCCGCCGAGATCTGGATCGGAACCAACCGCATCGTTGACGTTGGCAAATACCAGGGTGGAACGATCGTGCCCGTACCAGGCGCTGGCAGTGGTATCGGGGTTGGGCTGCCATTCCCATTGCACGCTGCCGGCATAGGTATCAAAGCGCTGCCTGCCAATCTGCGCGTCATAGCGATTGCGGTCACCGCGCAGTGAGGCATAGAGGGTCATGTCGTGTGGCAGGATGAAGGTCGCCATCAGGTCGAGCTTCTGCTGCGTTCGCGACGCGATGTCATATTTGCGCAGGTTGGAAACCGTATGTGGGCTCAAGCCGCCGGCCGGTTCGACGAAGCCGGGCAGGGCGCTGGAAAACGTGAATTCGTATGGGTCGTAGTAGTACTTGCTGCCGCTGCGGTCCAGATAGGAATAGTTGGCGCGGAAGCTCAGCCAGTTCAGTGCGCGGTTGTTCCAGCCGACCTTGAGCAGGTTGTCGTGGGTGGTGGCGACTTCGCGGTGAGCGCGTTCGATGGCGGTATACGTGTAGCTGGCCGAGAAGGTGTTCTTGTTGCTGCTGCGGAAATCGGCGCCGGTCGAAATCTCGCGGGTCTCCTTGTCCAGCGGCAGATTGCGGATGCGGGTGAGTACCGAGGCATTCGGGCCGCGATCCCAGACCCCCATTTCGCCAGGCACCACGCTGCCCTGCGCGCCGTTTTCGGCGATATAGCCGTATTGATCCGTCAGCGGGTTGTAAGCCCAATAGCTGCCGCTGTAGTCCTCTCGCAGGTAGCGCGCGGTATTGCGCCAGGTCACGTCGTCGTTGGGCATCAATACCAGCCGCGCATCCAGCTTCTGGTTGTTGATGGCCAGCCCGGCGCGTTTGCGTGACAGGGCATCGGTGGTATTCCAATTGGCGCAGTCGTAGATGAAAGGTGGGGCCAACGCCTGTCCAAATTGGCCCTGGCAATCCATCGGGGCCAGCAGCTTGTCGTTCTGGTGCATCGTGGTCAGCGCGAGATTTACCGAGAAGTCGCCGTTCCAGGACGGCAGCTTGCGGCCGAAGGTGGCACCGAGGCGGTGGTAGTCGTTTTCCGGCTCGTAGGCGAAGGAGCCCTGTGTCAATGGTGGCGTGTAGGCGCCGGCCACCGAGTACAGGCCGTAGGGCACCTGGTAGTCATAGGAGCTGTGTGCGTTGCGGAAGAACGAGCCGGTGTAGTTGAAATCGCTGCGCCAGACGTTGCCGACGAAGCGGAAGCCAGCCATGAAATTGAGGGTGCTGTCATCGATGGGGCGCTGAATCTCATAGACGCCGCCATTGGCCGGGAACGGGTAGTTGAAAAAGAACGGGCCGCCAAATGGTCTTGCGCCGCTGCGTTCCTCGTGGCTCAGGCTGGCATAGCCGCTCCAGCGCGGGTTGAGCAGGTAGTTGATGCTCACGCCCACTTTGTCGCGAACCACCCTCAAGGTGGTCAATGGCTGTGCTGCAGACAGCGCGGCCACCTGCGCGGCGCTGCTGCCGGCAGCACTGAGGCCGGGTTTCAAGGTCAAATGGGGGCTGCCCACGCCATCCCAGATCGAACGTGCGTTGCCGCTGAGTACATTTGGCGTGCTGCGGGCGAAGGCCTGGACCTTGTAGCGCCCGGCCTGGCCAAATACCGCACGCAGGTACTGGTTGTCCCGATCCAGATGGCTGATGCGCACATCGGCATAGCTGCCGTCGCTTGCGCGGCGCAGGCTGAAGTCCGCCTGCAGAATCAGCCCGTCGTCAGGATCGCGGAAGCGCCGCCAGTTGCTGTTGTGGCTGTCGCCATTGACGTGCATGTAACCGATGGCGGCCTGCCCGGACCAGCTCCAGCCGTTGCCGCCGACCGGCTTGGCATCGGCCATTCTGGGCGCGCAGCCGTACAGAAAGCCTGTCGGGGTGCGCTTGGGCTCGGCGCTCAGCCAACTGCTGCCATCGGGATCACAGCCGTCCCACCCAATCCGGCCGCTGGGGTCCAACCAGTTGCCGAACTGCAGGTCGATGCCGCTGCCGCTGTCCTGGGCCTGTGCGAGGCCCGCAATCAAGGCCAGGGATAGCAGTGAGCAGCGGCAGTTCCTTGAACGATTCCGTGTGCACATGCCGTTCTCCCTTTACTTGTGCAGACGTGGGCCGGAAGGGTGGTTGGAACCGTGAACCTGGGCGTGGCAGGTGATGCAGCCGCGTCCCATCAAGCGCTCATCAGGCGTCAGTCCGGTGCCTAGCGAGGTTTCGGTCTGCAGGTCATTGGGGTGGCGGGTATGCGAGTGGCACTGCTGGCACAGCATCGGGATCGGTGCGACCAGCAGCGCGTGCTGGTTGGAACCATGGACCTGATGGCAGTTCAGGCAGCTTTCTCGCACCGGCGCATGTTCGAACAGGAACGGGCCGCGTTTTTCGGCGTGGCACTGATAGCAGGTCTCGTTGACCGTGTCGGTCTTGAGCAGGGTGGGGTTGAGCGTGCCATGCGGATTGTGGCAATCCACACAGCTGATCGCGCCTTCCGGCAGTGGCATATGCGAGCGGCGATTGAACTGCTGGCGGATGTCCTTGTGGCAGGTGGCACAGGTTTCGCTGACCGATTGCTTGGCGGTCAACCCTTCGGCCGAGAACTTGACCATCGGGTTGTGGCAGTCGCTGCATGAAAGATCGTTGCGTTGATGCACCGAGCCGAGCCAGGCATCGCGCGGGCCACCGGAATGGCAACCCAGGCAGCTTTCGGTCTGGTTGGCTACCGGCGTGCCGCCGTCGTGGGTGTAGGCGATGATCGAGCCCTTCTGGGTCGGATTGGCCGCATGCACTGAACCGGGCCCATGGCAGGCCTCGCACGTAGCGGTGTTTGGGTTGGCGGCCAGTGCGACCTGCATGCCGGCGGCATGCGCGGTGTGGGCGAAGTTGTCGTTCTCTTTGCCGTGGCAGGCAGTGCAGACCTGCTGGCCTACCGATTTGGCTTCCGGGTGTGCCTTGTTGCGTGCTGGCACGGCGTCTGCAAAGCCCGGTGGGGCATTGAAACCATGCCCGGATTGGCTGGAGGCGAATTGGGTTTCGGGCAGCTTTATCGCTTGCCCGCTGGCATCGGCCTTGACCGGCGCCAACCACGCAACGGAGACCAGGACTGCGGTTGCCAACAGCATCAGCAATGCAAGATAGAACCGCACGATCCCCTCCTTTGCGCTGTCCCTGCCGATGGGTGGGTGACAGCGGGCAATCAGAACGTAATGGCGATTACGTCACGATTCTGGGAGTGCCTTGGGTACAGTTCAAGCTGCGTTGCAGCAAGCTACCGTTCAGTTTCGCGGCAGTGCGCCGGCCATGAACAGGCGTACCGCCGCGCGGGCCTGTTCCTGGGCACGGGGCAGGTCGCTGGCAACCACGCGGCCATTGACCGAACGCAGGATCAAGCCACCGATCACCACCATGTAGAAGAAGTGCGCGGCTTGTTCGGGGTTTTCGATATGCATGCGGCCGGCTGCGGTTTCGCGGGCGAAGTATTGACTGAGCAATACTTCCATTGGTGCCACGCCATGGGCATGGAACCAATCACGTAGCCCGGGCTGGTTCATGCCTTCGGCGATGACCACGCGATGGCAGGCCAAGCGGGCAGGTGAGAGAACTTCCTCGGCCATCTGGCTCGCGGCTTCTTCCAAGGCTTCGGTGGGCGGCAATGGTGATTGCAGCAAGGTATCCAGGCTGCGGCCGAAGTCATTGATGCTCTGCTCCATCAAGGCATGGATCAGGCCTTCCTTGTCGCCAAAGGCGCGGTACAAGGTGGCCATCGAGCCGCCGGCGCGTTTGACGATGTCGGCCAGTCGCGCGGCTTGATAACCCTTTTCGTTGAAGACTTCGGTGGCGGCTGCCAGAAACTTCTCCACACGCAGCTCGCCACGGCGTTGCAACTCGACCGCGGGACGGGGCGGCAAGGTAGGTTTGTCTACGCTCGGAACTTCCGTCTGGGGCCGCTCAGCCATGTGTTTGGTTCGATTTGTGAAGTAAGCGTCAAGAATAGCGCTGTTTTGTGCTCAGGAGTTGGCGATGCGGATTGCCGCCGCTGCGGTCAGTGGGGCGAGCACCGCGCTGACCAGCAAGCCGGCCGCCAGCATCAGCAGCGCACCACTGGGATCAAAGCCTTGCGCCGCTGCGGCTACCGCGCCTGCGCCGAACACCAGTACCGGCACGTACAGCGGCAGCACCAGCAGCGCCAGCAGGATGCCGGCGCGGCGCATGCCCACGGTCAAGGCTGCGACCACCGCGCCAAGCAGGCTCAACAACGGCGTTCCAAGTGCCAGCGCGGTGATCAGCACCGGCAGCTGTTCGCGTGGCAGGTGCATCAGTTCGGCCAGCAACGGGCTGACCAGCACCAGCGGGAACGCGGTGGTCAACCAGTGCGAGAACACCCGCACTGCGACCAGCCAGGCCAGTGGCACCGGCGACAGCAGCCATTGCTCCAGCGAACCATCCTCGGCATCGCTGCGGAACAAGGTGTCCAGCGACAGCAGGCCGGCCAACAGGATGGACAGCCACAGCACCGCCGAGGCAACGCTCTGCAGCAGCTTGGGGGCGCCGCCCAGGGCCAGTGCGAACAAGGCGACCACCAGCAGCGCGAACAGGATAGGTTGCGCTGCGTCGCCACGGCGACGCCAAAGGAGCTTCAAATCACGTGCCAGCAAGGCGCGGGCAGCCGAAAGCAGGGTGGGTTGTGGACCTGGCAGGCTCATGCCGCGTCTTCCTGTGCCGCAGGGCTGACCAACGTGAGGGTGCGATTGCGCACCGGCGGTGCCGCGTACGCGCCGTGCGTGGTCACCAGCGCAGCGCCGCCGCCGCGCAGGTGCGCGGAAATCATCCGGTTGACCAGATTGATCCCATCCAGGTCGAGATTGGCGTAGGGCTCGTCCAGCAGCCAGATCGGTGCCGGTGACAACCAGATACGGGCCAGTGAAAGGCGCTTCTTCTGGCCGGCCGACAATTGCCGGACCAAGCTGTCCTCATAGCCGGCCAGGCCGACGATGGCCAAGGCGTTGCCCGGCATCTGCCGGGCGCGGCGGCCCTGCAGCCCGCACAGGAAATGCAGGTTTTCCAGACAGCCCAGATCCTGCTTGAGCGCGGTCAGGTGGCTCAGGTAGGTGATATAGCGCGAACGATCAGCGCTGTTGGCAGGACGCCCGTCGATCTGGATCTGTCCTTCGTCCGGTCGCAGCAGTCCGGCAAGTACGCGCAACAAGGTGGTCTTGCCGGCGCCATTGCTCCCTTGCACCAGCAGTGCTTCGCCTGCATCCACGTGCAGGTCCAGCGGCCCGAATACCGGATCGTCATTGCGGGTGAAACGCAGGCCGCGTGCGTCGAGCAGCGGCGGTATGTTTGCGGTTTCAATCATCGGATCGGGCGCTTCCGTCCTTGGCGGGTGGCGCAGACAGGGCAGCGCATCGGGGCGCGCAGTATAGCGCCGGGATGGCGCTGTCCTGCGCGGGGCGGGCGCGGTTCCAGTTGCCGATTGGGGAGCCGGGACTGCTGGCATTGCGTACACTCGGGGTTTTCTCCTCCCCGCGTGTACCTATCCATGCATCCGCAGACCAAGTTGCCCAAGGTGGGCACCACCATTTTCACCGTGATGTCGCAGTTGGCCGCCGAACATGGCGCGGTCAATCTTGGCCAGGGTTTTCCCGATTTTTCCGCCCCGCAGCGCTTGATCGATGAAACCGCCAAGGCCATGCGTGAGGGCTTGAACCAGTACGCGCCGATGACCGGCGTGGCACCGCTGCGGCAGGCCATCGCGCAGAAGGCGCTGGACTGCTACGGCGCGCAGGTCGACCCGGACAGCGAAATCACCGTCACCTCCGGCGGCACCGAGGCGATCTTCAATGCCATCCATGCCGTGGTGCGGGCCGGTGAGGAAGTCATCGTGCTGGACCCAGCCTACGACTGCTATGAGCCAGCGATCGACCTGGCCGGTGCGCGCGCCGTGCATGTGCCGCTGGACCCGCAGACCTTTGCGGTGGATTGGGATCGCGTGCGCGCGGCCATCACTCCGAAGACGCGCATGTTGATGGTCAATACCCCGCACAACCCCTCTGGCGCGATGCTGACTGCCGACGACATGCAGGCGCTTGCCGATGTGTTGCGCGGCACTGACATCTACCTGATCTCCGATGAAGTGTACGAACACATCATCTATGACGGTGCGCGTCACGAGTCGGCATTGCGCTACCCGGAACTGCGCGAGCGTGCGTTCGTGATCTCGAGCTTCGGCAAGACCTATCACTGCACCGGTTGGAAGATCGGCTACGCCATCGCACCGCCGGCCATGACGGCCGAGTTCCGCAAGGTGCACCAGTACAACACCTTCACCACCTACAGCCCGGCGCAGTACGGGTTTGCCGCGATGATCCGCGATGAGCCCGAGCATCACCTGGAACTGGGTGCGTTCTACCAGAGCAAGCGCGACCGCTTCCGCGAGCAGTTGCTGGGCACGCGTTTGAAGCCGCTGCCGGTGCCGGGTGGTTATTTCCAGCTGGTGGATTATTCGGCGATCAGCGACCTGCCGGACCATGAGTTCGTGCGCTGGTTGACCATCGAGAAGGGCGTTACCGCGATTCCGTTGTCGCCGTTCTACGAAACCCCGCCGGCTGGCCAGCGTCTGGTGCGGCTGTGCTTCGCCAAGAACGATGCGACGCTGGATGCAGCCATCGAGCGCCTGCGCGCGCTCTGACATTCAAAACGACCATGGATACCGGTTTGTTCGTTTTCCTCCTGGTGCTCGGCACGTTCCTGCTTGCGGTGTTGGTGAAAGGCTATCTGTTCCTTTCCGTGGTTCAACCCGGCTTGCAGGCGCGTGGCGTGCCGGTGGACGAGGGGCGTTTGGCGTTTCGTGGCAGCTTTGGTCGCTATACCCGTGAATATCTGGCGTCGCTTGATGATGTCGAGCGGCGCCAGCCGGTTAATCGTTGGATCGCGCGGTTGCAGTGGTGGGTGCCGGTACTGGGCGCGGCCATGGCGACCAGCGCTGTTCTTTCTTCATGGCTTTCAGGACGATGACGACAATGCAGGACCTGCGTATTTCCCTGGTGCAGGGTGACACCCGCTGGCATGACCCGGCGGGGAACCGCGATTATTACGGTGCGCTGCTGGCGCCGTTGGCGGGAAACACCGATCTGGTGATCCTGCCGGAGACCTTTACCAGTGGTTTCTCCAACGATGCGATTGACCAGGCCGAAGACATGGATGGCCCGACGGTTGCATGGATCGCCAAACAGGCGCGCGCGCTGGGTGCGGTGGTGACCGGCAGCGTGCAGCTGCGGGTTGATGGAAGTGTCTACAACCGTCTGCTGTGGGCTACGCCTGATGGCGAATTGCACTACTACGACAAGCGCCACCTGTTCCGCTTTGGCGGCGAGCACAAGCGCTATGCCGCCGGCAACGAGCGCTTGTGCGTGGAATGGAAGGGTTGGCGGATCAATCCGCAGATCTGCTACGACCTGCGTTTTCCGGTGTTCTGCCGCAATCGCTTCGATGTGGAGCGGGCAGGGCAGATGGATTTCGACCTGCAGATCTTCGTCGCCAACTGGCCGTCGGCGCGGGCGTATGCCTGGCAGACGTTGGCGCGGGCGCGGGCAATTGAAAACCTGTGCTATGTGGCGGTGGTCAATCGCATCGGCGTGGATGGCAACGGCCTGCATTACTCCGGCGACAGCGCGGTGATCGATTTCCTCGGCCAGCCGCAGCTGGAGATCCGCGAGCGCGAGCAGGTGGTCACCACCACCATTTCGGCACAGGCGCTGGCGGCACATCGTGAGCGCTTCCCGGCGATGCTCGATGCCGATGCGTTTACCTTGGGTGGCCCGGTAGTGCTTCGCTGAACGCCGGCCGCTTGCCGCGTCTGTCAGCCCTTTGCAAGCCGCAGGGTGGCTGTCAGGCTCGGTACCGGCTTCAATCATGCAGAGGGTGCGCGATGAAAAAGATGATGGCGATGGCCGCGGTGCTGGCGTTGGGCATTGCCCCGGCGGCACAGGCAGCGGGCAATATCGACTGCGAACTGCATTACAACCTGACCGGTTGGTCGATGTTCTACAAGACCTCCAGCGGCACCGGCACGATCACCTGCGACAACGGTGCCAGCATCCCGGTCAAGATCAGCGCCAAGGGTGGTGGTTTGACGGTGGGGCGCACCACTATTACCGATGGACGCGGCAGGTTCAGCGGTGCTTATTCGCTGGACGATTTGCTGGGTACCTATGCAGCGGCCGAGGCGCATGCGAGCGCGTCGCGTGCCAATGATGCGCAGGCGATGACCAAGGGCGACATCTCGCTTGCCTTGGCGGGTACCGGGCGCGGTTGGAGCATCGGTATTGGGTTTGGCAAATTTGTGATCGAGCGCCGCTGACTATCTGTGGCGGTGAGTCGTAAAGCAGGAGCTCGTCCTCATTCGCCCCGCAGGGCGGATGAGGGGGCTTTTCGCGCAGGCGAATGTACTTGCCCAGGTTGCAAACCACCTGTATGTGGCCCGCTCCAATGCTTGGCGATCAAACGGGCGTGAGCGCCCAGATCGAAGACAGAGCGAAGGTGGTGCAGGTCAACTGTTGCTGGATGCATGTTGCTGGCCTTGCTGCTCAGTTTTCATTGGCGGCGGGAAAGACTTTGAGCGTCACCCACACATCGGGTTTTGGTGAACTCTGCCAATATTGATTCGCCCCCGCTTGTCTGTGGGCCGCAAACGCAAACGCCCGGTGCAGTTGCACCGGGCGTTTGTTTGCAGTGCTGCGCGTGAAACGCGTCAACAGCGCTGCGGATCAGGCGCCGCGCGGACCGCGGTTGCCGCCGCCGGGACGACCGCCACCCGGGCGGCCTGCGCCACCTGGACGGTTACCGCCCGGACGCGGGCCACCTGACGGACGACCGCCCGGGCCGCCTGGGCCGCGGTTGCCGCCGCTCGGGCGGCCGCCAGCCGGGCGTGCGCCGTAGGGGCTGTAGCTCGGGGTGGCGTGATCGGAGGGGAAGCTCGGGGCATTGCCCGGATGACCGTAAGGATGCTTGCTGCGCTGACCCTGGCCGGCGCCCTGGCCGCCTGCGCCCTGCGGACGACCCTGACCGGGACCGCCACGGCTGGCGCCTGGAGCGCCGCCCGGACGCGGCTTGCCGTAGGGGCGGGCCTGGCCATCAGCAGCCGGGCCGCGACCCGGACCACGATTGCCGCCCGGGCCGCGTGCTGCGCCTGGACCTGCATTGCGGTGGCCGCTCGGGCCGGTGCTGACACCGTCCGGCACATACCAGGTGCGGAACGCGGCCGGGTTGCCGTCCGGCAGGCTGCGGTCGCCGGCGGGCTTGCGCTGCTTGAACGGCTTCTGCGACTGCTTGGCCGCGGCTTCGCCGCTGACCGTCAGGCCGCCCTTGTAGCTACCGCTGTTGCCACGGCCACGGCCGCCGCGGTCTTCGCGCACGTTGTCGAAGCGGCGCAGTTCACGGCCTTCGTCGGCGGTGTTGTGGCCGTTGACGTAGGCATTGCCGCGGCCGCCTTCGCGGGATACGCGCAGGGTGGTCTTGACTGCCTTGCGCTGGCCGATCACCGGCTGCAGGGTCAGTGCCGACGGGGTGCCTTCTTCCAGTTTCAGCTGGGCGCGCAGTGCGTCGACCTGCTGGGTGGTCAGTTCCACCGACTTGCCGCGCATCAGGTCGCGCGGCAGTTCGATCTTGCCGTAGCGGGTGCGCTTCAGGCGGCTGACCTGGCAGCCCTGCGATTCCCACAGGCGGCGCACTTCGCGGTTGCGGCCTTCCTTGACGACCACGCGGAACCAGTCGTGCGAATCGGTGCCGCCAATGCGCTCGATCTCGTCGAACTTGGCGCCGCCGTCTTCCAGCAGTACGCCGCGGCCAAGGCGCTCGACGATTTCGTCGGAGACCTTCTCCTGGCCTTCCGGCGCACGCACGCGCACCACGTACTCGCGCTCGACTTCGAACGACGGGTGCATCATCGCGTTGGCGAGTTCACCGTCGGTGGTAGCCAGCAGCAAGCCGGTGGTGTTGATGTCGAGGCGGCCGATGGCAATCCAGCGTGCGCCCTTCAATGGCGGCAGCGCTTCGAATACGGTCGGACGGCCTTCGGGATCGTCACGGGTGGTGACTTCGCCTTCGGGCTTGTTGTAGATCAGCACGCGCGATGCGTCGGTCAGCGCGCTGGCGACAAAACTGCGGCCGTCGAGGTCGATCTTGTCGCCGCTCTTGATGGACATGCCGGTCTTGGCGACTTCGCCGTTGACCTTGACCAGGCCGTCGGCGATGCGCTGTTCCAGCGCACGGCGCGAGCCCAGGCCGGCTTGCGCCAGTACCTTGTGCAGGCGCTCTTCGAGCTTGGGCTGCTGTTCGGTGTCGGCTTCGCGCTTGAGCGAGAGCTTGTTCAACGAAGGTTTACGGGGGGTGTCACTCATCGGTTTGGCTCCGGCCGGCGTTTTCCGCGTCGGCCTCTGGTTCGGAATCGGCTACATCAACAGCCACGGTCGTCGTCGCGACGGCGTTGTTTTCAGTTTTTTCCACTTCCGCCGCGCGCTCTCCCGGCGCGGCGTCGGGTTCGCCGGTGAAGGCGGTGTTGGATGTGGCTGCGTTCGAATCCGGGGATTCTGGCGTAGCCGCGGGTGTGGGGTCGCTGTCGTTGGCGGCATCCAGGCCTTGCGGCGAGGCGGCGCCAGCGGCAAGCGGGGCAGCTGGTTGGCCGTCGCCATCCAGCGGTAGTTGCGGTTCCAGCTCGCCGATGTCACGCAGTTCGGACAGCGGCGGTAGTTCGTCCAGGCGCTTGAGCCCGAAGTAATCCAGGAAGCCCTTGGTGGTGCCGAACAAGGCCGGCTTGCCGGGCACGTCACGGTGGCCGATGACCCGGATCCACTCGCGTTCTTCCAGGGCTTGAATGATGTTGCTGCTTACCGCCACCCCGCGCACCTGCTCGATCTCGCCGCGGGTGATCGGCTGCCGGTAGGCAATCAGGGCCAGGGTTTCCAGGGTGGCACGGGTATAGCGGGTCTTGCGCTCGGTCCACAGCCGCGACACCCAGCCGTGTACTTCGCTGGTGATCTGGTAGCGGTAGCCAGAGGCCACTTCCGTCAGTTCCACGCCGCGTCCGGCACAGCCTTCGCGCAACAGCTCCAGTGCACGTTCGATGCTGCCCGGCGGTGCTGGCGCATCTTCAGGGAACAGACCCTGCAGCTGCGCCAAGGTGACCGGCTGGCTGGAAGCAAGCAGGGCGCCTTCGACAATGCGGTTGATCAGTGCTTGATCCATGCGTTGGGTCGGTTGCTCAGGCGGTGGTGTCAGCGTCATCGAACTCGCTGGAAAACTGCAGCGGTGCGTTGGTGTTGCCGGTGGCCAGGGACTTCACGTAAATCGGGGCGAGCGGGGCTTCCTGCACCAGGTCAAGCAGTTGCTCCTTGGCCAGCTCCAATACCGCGAGGAAGGTGACCAGAACGCCGAGTTTGCCTTCTTCGGCGGTGAACAGACTTTCAAAGCGGTAGAACTTGTCGCCTTCCAGCAGGCCGAGCACATCGCCCATGCGCTGCCGCACACTCAGCGCCTCGCGCTTGATCGCGTGGCCGCTGAACAGCTCGGCGCGCTTGAGTACGTCATGCAGCGCCAACAGCATTTCCTTCAATTCCACCGGCGGCGGTGCCTTGACCAGTACCCGCTCCGGCACGAAGGCGTGCGCCAGGCTGGTGTCGCGGTCCTGCCGGGGCAGGCTGTCGATATCCTCGGCGGCCTGCTTGAAACGTTCGTACTCCTGCAGGCGGCGTACCAGTTCGGCGCGCGGATCTGCTTCTTCGCCTTCGATGCTGGGTGGGCGCGGCAACAGCATGCGTGACTTCACTTCAGCAAGAATCGCCGCCATCACCAGGTATTCGGCTGCCAGTTCGAAGCGCAGCTCCTGCATGACGTTGATGTATTCCACGTACTGCTTGGTGATCTCGGCGACCGGGATATCCAGGATGTCCAGGTTCTGCCTGCGGATGAGGTAAAGCAGTAGATCCAGCGGGCCCTCGAAGGCGTCGAGAATGACTTCCAATGCATCCGGTGGGATGTACAGATCCTGCGGGATCTGCAGTACCGGCTGGCCATGCACCATCGCCAGCGGCATTTCCTGCTGCTGAGGTAAGAGATGCTGCGCTGGCGGGTTCGCGTCGTGCGCGAGTTCGGAAGTCATCAGGTCGACATTCGGGGTATTGCGAGCTGTGCACACCCCAGGTTCCCGCCCGGGAGGATTCCAGCCCTGTATTACGAGCTACTCGCGCTTGTTCTGCGCGCTTCCACATATGAACAACAAGACGCGCCGCAGAATCAGCGGTGACGTCATTACGAGGAGGTCGTCTACGCGGTCCGGGAAGTGATGTGCTGCGGTGGTTGGGTGGGAGGTCTGAGCCTGCCACCGCACCGAGCGGCTACTGGCCGACTGCGTGCAATGGACCAAAGAGTAATCGCCAAGGCAGGGCGCTGTCCAGCCTTGTGACGCTAGACTTGGCATCCTTCCATTCAGCAGACAAGCGGAGAAAGGCCAGTGTGGTACGTAATTGAAGGCTATGACGGAGCGGAAGTGCTTGCGGCGCGGTTGTCGGCGCGGGCGGCGCACCTGGCACGCTTGCAGACATTGCTTGACCAGGGGCGACTGCTTTTGGCTGGCCCCTGTCCTGCGATTGACGCGGAAGATCCCGGTCCGGCCGGTTTCAGTGGCAGCGTGGTGATCGCCAGCTTTGAAGATATTGCCGCCGCGAGGGCGTGGGCCGATGCTGATCCGTATGTGGCTGCAGGCGTCTATACACGCGTGGAAGTACGCCCGTTCCGCAAGGTGCTGCCATGAGCCGGGTCGAACGGATCCAGGCTGCACTGCAGGCCGCATTTGCGCCCCAGCAGTTGGAAGTGAAGGATGACAGCCACCGTCACGCCGGCCATGCCGGTGCCAGCGATGGGCGCGGTCACTTCAAGGTGATGCTGGTCAGCGAGGCCTTTGCGGGCAAGGCACCGCTTGCCCGGCATCGGGCGGTGTATGCCGCGCTCGGCGAGATGATGGAGACGGATATCCATGCGCTGTCGATCAAGGCGCTGACGCCGCAGGAACTGGGCGAGGCTGGCTGAACGGGTGCGACAGTGCAGGGTTCCTGTGGCGGCTGTCGGGACAGGCATTGTCCAGGCGGGTCAAATCGAGCTAACGAACTGTTTACAAATGCGATTGAAAACGTTTACAGTCCGCCCGACCCAGTACTGCGGTGGGTAGGCCAGTGGCGAAGTCGGCAATAACGATCAAGGATGTTGCCCGCGAGGCGAATGTCTCGGTCGCAACCGTGTCGCGTGCCCTCAACGGCCATGACAACGTTGCCGCGCCGGTCCGCAAGCTGGTGCTGGAAGTGGCCAGCCGGCTGCGTTACACCCCGCATGCAGCTGCCCGCAGCCTGAGCAGCCGCAGTACCCAGACAGTCGGTGTGGTGCTTCCCGACCTGTACGGCGAGTTCTTTTCCGAGTTGATGCGTGGCATTGACGGTGTGGCCAGTGCCCATCGCCGGCATCTGTTGGTGTCCAGCTATCACGGCGACCAGCAACAACAAGGTTCGGTGCTGCAGGCCATGCGCGGACGCGTCGACGGCTTGCTGGTGCTGTCGCCGTATGCAGGCGATTCCGATTTCCTGGTCGACAATCTGCCGCCTGCGCTGCCAACGGTGTTGATCAACACGCCCTTGGCCGAGGCGCGCTATCCGGTCTTCAGCATCGACGACCATGCCGGTGCGCTGAGCATGACCCGGCACCTGCTTGAAGGTGGGCATCGGCGTATCGCCTTTATCGGCGGCCCGGAACACAACCACGATGCGCAGCAGCGCCTGCTCGGGTTCCGTGAGGCGATGGCGGCATTCGATGGCAAGGTCGAAGCCATCGAGCTGCCAGGCAATTTCGACGAAGCCTCCGGTCACCAGGCCGGATTGGCGCTGCTGGCGGGTTCCGAACTGCCTGATGCGGTGTTCGCCGCCAACGACATGATGGCCTTGGGCTGCCTGTACGCGTTCTCGCAGGCCGAGGTGAAAGTGCCCGCGCAAGTGGCACTGGCCGGCTTCGACGATATCCCCTTGGCGCGCTTTGTTCACCCCGCGTTGACGACGATGCAGGTGAGCATCGCCGAGTTGGGCGAGCGGGCGATGCTGCAGTTGGTGCAGATGATCGATAGCGGTGAGGCGCAGGCGATGCCCGCTGTAACGCTGGTTCCGACCTTGGTGGTACGTGATTCAACCACTGCCTGCGACTTCCTTTGACCCGGCGATAGACCGGGACGGCCACTTACATACACGTTCCTCGCGGCCTATGCCGCCGCTTCGGGAGAGGTAAAAGAATGAACAACAACGCTCGCAAATCCACCCCCGCACGCAAGCTGCTAAGCAGCGCGCTTGCTGCTTGCCTGTTGCTGGGTGCGGCACCTGCGTTCGCGCAGAGCACCAGTGCGACCATCCGTGGCCAGGTGATGGCTGACTCGGCCCCCGCCGCCCAGGCCCAGGTCACCGCCACCAATATTGCCACCGGCCTGACCCGCAGCGTGCAAAGCACCAGTAACGGCAGCTATTCGCTGGCAGGCCTGCCGCCGGGCACCTATAAAGTGGACGTCACTGCTGGCGGCAAGAGCAGCAGCCAGAACATCACCGTGGCCGTGGGCCAGACCGCGACCGTGAACCTGGGCGTGGGCGGCGTGGCTGAAACCGCCGGCGGCTCTGCCACCACGCTGGATACGGTGCAGGTAACGGCGCAGTCGCCGATCGAGACCAAGACCTCGGAGATTGCCACCTACATCACTCCGCAGCAGATCCAGGCATTGCCGCAGGGCACGCGCAACTTCCTGGCGTTTGCCGACACCGTGCCCGGCATGGTGTTCGAACAGAATCCGTCCAACGGGTCTACCAAGCTGCGCGGCGGTGTGCAGAGCGCCAACAACGTCAACGTCTACATCGATGGTGTGGGACAGAAGAACTACGTCACCCAGGGTGGCATCACCGGCCAGGATGCGAGCCGCGGCAATCCGTTCCCGCAGCTGGCCATCGGCGAGTACAAGGTCATCACCTCGAACTACAAGGCCGAGTACGACCAGATCAGCTCGGCCGCGGTGACTGCGGTGACCAAGTCTGGCACCAATGAATTCAAGGGCTCGTTCTTCTGGGACTATACAAACCAGGATTGGCGCGCACCGCGTGAGAGCGAGAAGAACGGTGTCGGCAAGACCCGTTCCGGCGAGAAGCAGTACGGCGCCAGCTTCGGCGGCCCGATCGTGCAGGACAAGGCGCACTTCTTCGTCACCTATGAGGGCAAGGAATACAACGCGCCGCAGGACCTGAAGCCGGGCGAAGGGCGCCTGCCCAGCGATCTGCCGCAGGCGTGGCGTGATCAGCTCGGTGCGACCGCAACGCCGTTCAAGGAAGACTTGTACTTCGGCAAGTTGGATTGGTCGGTGAACGAGGCCAACCTGCTTGAATTCACCTATAAGCGCCGTGAGGAAAGCGAGATCGGCAATGTCGGCGGACAGAGCGCACGTAGCTACGGCACCGATACCGGCGTGACCGAGGACCGCTACGACCTGCGTTGGCAGTACTCCAGTACCAACTGGCTCAGCGATTCGCACCTGACCTACGAAAAAGCATTCTGGACCAAGGCGCCGGTCAACTACGGCAACGGCAGTGTGCTGACCGATGGCAGTGGCGATGACGGCAAGCAGATCTACCGCATCGGCGCTGGTGAGGGCGGCCTGCAGGACAAGGGCCAGAAAGGCTGGTCGTTCCAGAACGACACCACCTTCTTCGGTTGGGAAGGGCACACGCTCAAGTTTGGTGTGAAATACAAGCAGGTTGATCTGGATACCATTGAGCAGCAGCCCTACAACCCGCAGTTCTATTACGACATCAACCAGGGCGGCGCCGTTCCGTACTTCGTGCGCTTTGGCAGCCCGGCGGGTGGCACTGACGGCGGTTCGGTCACTTCCAAGAACAAACAGTTCGGCATCTACCTCCAGGACGACTGGGACGTCACCGATCGCCTGACCTTGAACCTGGGCCTGCGTTGGGATTACGAGAAGACCCCGTCGTATCTGGATTTTGTCACGGCCCCGGATGTGGTGGCCTCGCTGGCCAGCCAGGACCCCAACGCTGTGGCTGGGCAGACCTATGCGCAGACGCTGGCGTTGGGCGGCATTGACGTCAACCGGTACATCAGTACCGGCAACAACCGCAAACCATTCAAGAACGCCATCCAGCCGCGCCTTGGTTTTTCCTATGACTTCAGTGGGGATGAGCGGCTGGTGCTGTTCGGCGGTGTCGGCCGCTCCTACGACCGCAATCTGTTCGATTACCTGCAGTTGGAGCGCAGCAAGGCAACGTTCCCGACCCGTCGCTTCAAGATCAACTCGCCCGGCCATGCCTGTGCAGTCGGCGGCGATTGCCTCGAGTGGAACCCGCAGTTGCTGGACCGCGACTATCTGATGTCGCTGATCGACTCGACCGAGGCTGGTCGCGAAGTGTGGATGTTCGACAACAAGTTGAAGACCCCGTACTCCGACCAGTTCAGTCTCGGCATCCGCAGCAGCTTCAACATGGGCGGGCAGGACTGGAACAGTTCGGCCACCATCCAGCACACCCGTTACAAGGATGGCCTGCTGATCTCTCGCGGCAACCGTTATGCAGATGGCAGTGCCTATGGCCCCAATGGCAGTCCTTGGACCGCCCCCGGGTTGCCCAACCTGGGCTCATTGATCGTGGCGACCAATGGCTTCGAGTCGAAGAACACCGCATTGCTGCTGAGCCTGGACAAGCCGTATACGGCTGAAAGTCCGTGGAACCTCAACGTCGCCTACACACTCACCGACGCCAAGCAGAACATCCACGAGAAGGATCCGGTGTACGGCTGGTATTTCCAGCAGGGCGGGTGGTTCGACGGTGCCTGGGCGCCGAAGCACCGTCTGGTGGTCAGCGGCTTCGCCGATCTGCCATGGGGCATGAGCGCGTCTGGCAAATTGACGCTGGCCAGCAAGATCAAACGTTGGGATATCGATGGCACCAAGGCATACGGCGGCTACGAGCGCCCGCACAGTTGGGAGCCGAGCGGCAGCCTGGGCTTCAAGCAGTTCGACATGTCGCTGACCAAGACCTGGGATACCGGTACCGATCTGAAGCTGAAGGTGCGCGCCGATGTGCTCAATGCCTTCAACTGGACCAATTGGGGCGGTTACGGCATCAACTGGGACAACGGTGTGGTCAGTAGCTGGGACCAGTACGCCACCCGCACCTTCAAGCTGTCATTTGGTCTGGATTGGTAAGTGCCAGCGTCCCGGCCGGTTTATCGTCGGCCGGGACGTTTCCCATATGCAGTACGTTTTCGCCACGTGAACGTGGTGCCATGTTTTCAAGATGGAAGTCGCCTTGAGCAAGTCACGTACCTCGCAGTTGTTGGCCTGTGGTTTCGCCGGTATCGGGCTGGCGTTGTTGGGGGGCTGTGGCAAGGCGCCGGAGCCGCCGATGCCGAAGGTATTGCCGCAGGTGATCCTGGTTGAGGCCGATCTGCCGCCACGGCCGATGAAGCCGGAACTGCCGCCGCTGTTTGACGATATCGAGCGTCGCACCTTCCAGTTCTTCTGGGATACAACCAACGAACAGAACGGGCTTACGCCGGATCGCTATCCGTCGCGGCCGTTTGCCAGTATCGCTTCGGTCGGGTTCGCGCTGACGTCCTATCCGATCGGCATCGAGAACGGTTGGGTCAGCCGCAATCAGGCGGTTGATCGCACCTTGCTGACGCTGAAATTCTTCCGCGATCTGCCAAGTGGGCCGCAACGCACCGGCAAGGCGGGATACAAGGGTTTCTACTACCACTTCCTGGACATGCACGAGGGCCGCCGTTACGACAGCTGGGTGGAGCTGTCCAGCGTTGATACCGCGCTGCTGCTGATGGGCGTGCTGTTTGCGCAGAGTTACTACGACAAGGACGATCCGCGCGAGAAAGAGATCCGGCAGATTGCCGACACGATCTACAAGCGCGTGGATTGGCAGTGGCTGCAGCGCAACAAGCCGTTGGTGTCGATGGGCTGGTTCCCGGAGAGTGGCTTCATCCAGCACGACTGGATGGGCTACAACGAGGCGATGATGCTGTATGTGCTTGCGCTGGGCTCGCCCACCCATCCGGTCGAGCCGGATGCGTGGACGGTATGGACGCGCACCTACGACAACGATTGGGGCGTGTACCAAGGGCAGGAGTACCTCTCGTTCGGGCCACTGTTCGGCCATCAGTACAGTCACGTCTGGATTGACTTCCGCGATATCCAGGACCCGTACATGCGTGAGCGTGGCATCGACTACTTCCTCAATAGCCGGCGCGCCACCCTGGCCCAGCGCGAGTATGCGATCGAGAACCCGATGCAGTGGAAGGACTATGGCGAGAGTGTGTGGGGCCTGACCGCTGGCGATGGTCCGCAGAACACCACCCAGGATTACAAGGGCGAGCAGCGCCAATTCCGTCACTACTCCTCGCGTGGCGCGGGTTTGCGGGAGAACTTCGACGACGGCACCATCGTGCCTTCGGCGGCTATTTCTTCATTGCCGTTTGCACCGGAGGTTGTGATTCCAACCACGGTGGAGATGCACAAGCGTTATGGCGACTATCTGTATTCCAGTTACGGATTCCTGGATTCGTTCAATCCCAGCTTCAACTACGACATCCCACTCAAGACCGGTCGCTTGATCCCGGATCGCGGCTGGGTGGCCAGTGACTACATCGCCATCGATCAGGGCCCGATCCTGGCCGGCATCGCCAATTACCGGAACGAATTCGTCTGGAATGTGATGAAGACCAATCCCTATATCCGCAAGGGCCTGGAGCGGGCGGGGTTCACTGGCGGTTGGTTGGCGCCTGAAGACAGCTTCCAGCCGCTGCAGAAAGATGAGCAGGCCGCCTCGGCGCGGGCATCGGGTATTGCCGAATCGCGCGCTGCGGCGGCGGCCGAACAGAAGGCTGCCAGCAAGCAGCCGGCTGTACCAGCGGCCAAGAAGCAGTGATGCGCCGCCAATGAGCCGCGCGCTGGCCTTGTTATTGCTGGTATTGCTCGCGGGCTGTGCAAAGCCGGAGCAGGGCACGACCTTGCGGTTCTGGGCGATGGGCCGCGAGGCCGAGGTGGTCGGCGAACTGGTGCGCGAGTTCGAAGCGGAGAACCCGGGCATCCATGTCGATGTGCAGAACATTCCGTGGACGGCTGCACATGAAAAACTACTGACCGCCTATGCTGCCGATGGCTTGCCGGATGTCTGCCAGCTCGGCAATACCTGGATTGCCGAATTTGCCACGTTGCAGACCTTGATGCCGCTGCAACCGCTGGTGGATGCGTCCTCGGTGATCGACCAGCAGGACTACTTTTCCGGCATCTGGGATACCAATGTCGTCGACGGCCAACTGGTTGGTATTCCTTGGTACGTGGATACGCGCCTGCTGTTCTACCGCAAGGATCTGCTGCGTCAGGCGGGGTACTCACAACCACCGAAGACCTGGGCCGAATGGGAGCAGATGAACGCGGCGTTGAAGAAGACCATGGGCACGCGTGGCTATCCGGTGCTGATGCCCTTGAACGAATTCGAGCCACAACTGTCATTCGCGCTGCAGCAGGACGATTCTCTGCTACGCGATGGCGATACCCGGGGCAACTTCCGCAGCCCCGGTTTCCGGCGCACGCTGGCCTTCTACGACAACATGTTCGA
Source organism: Stenotrophomonas sp. STEN021 (assembly GCF_056760175.1). Lineage (NCBI taxonomy): Bacteria > Pseudomonadati > Pseudomonadota > Gammaproteobacteria > Lysobacterales > Lysobacteraceae > Stenotrophomonas > Stenotrophomonas sp. STEN021. Next base: position 29,479 of record NZ_JBRREH010000001.1, read on the forward strand.
GCAGGGCTGGGCGCCGAAGATGTCCGAGACGCAGATTTCCAATGTCTGGGATGAGTTCTTCCGTGGTTTCACCGCATTTTATCTGTCGGGTCCGTGGAATATCCGCGAGTTCCGCCAGCGCCAACCGCCCAGCCTTGAGGGCGAATGGGGCGCGACACCGCTGCCCGGTCCCGATGGGCTGGGCGCAGGCATTGCCGGCGGCACCAGCCTGGTGGTGTTCCGTTCTTCGCAGAAGCAAGCGGCGGCGTGGAAGCTGATCGAGTTCCTGTCGCGGCCGGTGATCCAGCAGCGTTTCTACAAGATCATTGGTGACCTGCCGCCGCGGCGCAGCGCCTGGCAGTCGCCGGAGCTGCAGGACGATCCGCTGACCGCCGCCTTCGCCGATCAGCTGGAACGCGTCAAACCCACGCCCAAGGTGCTGGAGTGGGAGCGCATTGCCCAGCAGATGCGGGTAGTGACCGAGCAGGTAGTGCGCGGTGGTTTGCCGCAGGACAAGGCGGTCGACCAGCTGGATCAGCAAGTGGACGACATCCTCGCCAAGCGCCGTTGGATCGTCGAGCAGCAGGCCGGCGCAACCGCAAAGGCAGCGCCATGAAGCGCGGCTCGCTGGCTGGCTGGGTCTTTGCCGCACCGGCGCTGATCGTGATCGGTGTGTTCTTTGGCCTGCCGGTGTTGTCGGCGCTGGCCTTGAGCCTGACCGACTTCGATCTTTACGCACTGGCTGACCCGCACAACCTGCGCTTCAACGGCCTGGGCAATTACATCGACCTGCTGCAGACGCCGATGTTCTGGAAGTCATTGGGCAACACCACGTACTTCGTGGTGGCCGGCGTGCCCTTGTCGATAGGCGTTTCGCTGGGTGCTGCGCTGTTGCTCAACGCCCCGGCCGCGCGCTTCAAGGCGCTGTTCCGCACCGCGTTGTTCGCGCCGGTGGTGACCACGCTGGTGGCGGTGGCGGTGATCTGGCGTTATCTGTTCCACACCCGCTACGGGCTGGTGAACTGGGGACTGGGGCAGGTCGGCATCAACCCGATCGACTGGCTGGGTGACCCGAACTGGGCAATGCCGACCATCATCGGTTTCGCGGTGTGGAAAAACTTCGGTTACAACATGGTGATCTTCCTGGCCGGCCTGCAGGCGATCCCCAGGGATCTGTACGAGGCGGCGCGCATCGATGGCGCCTCGCGTTGGCAGCAGTTCCTGCATATCACCTTGCCGATGCTGGGGCCGGTGCTGCTGGTGGTCGGTGTGATCACCGTGTCTGGTTACTTCCAGTTGTTCGCCGAGCCCTATGTGATGACCCGCGGTGATCCGCTGCAAAGCACGGTGAGCGTGCTGTATTTCATGTTCGAGGAAGGCTTCAAGTGGTGGAATCTTGGCCGGGCCTCGGCCGTGGCCTTCCTGTTGTTCCTGATCATCCTGGCGGTGACCACGCTGATGTTGCGCTTCGGCAAGCGCAGGGAGCTGGTATGAGTCGTGTGCGTAGCAGCCGGGAGATCGGGCAGTCGCGTTGGCATGCGTGGTGGGTGAACGGTGGGCTGTTGCTGTTGGCCGTGATCAGCCTGGCGCCGTTGGCGTGGATGTTGTCGGTGTCGTTCATGCCCAGCGGTCAGGCATCGCAGTTTCCGCCGCCGTTGCTGCCGGCGCACACCACGTTGGCCAACTACCAGGCCTTGTTCGCCCGCACCGGCATGGGCAACAACTTCATCAACAGCTTGCTGGTGTCGGTTGCAATCACCCTGGGTTCGTTGCTGTTCAATACCCTGGCCGGTTACGCGTTTGCCAAGCTGCGGTTTGCCGGCCGCGAGCGGCTGTTCCAGATGCTGCTGGCAGCATTGGTCATCCCGGCGCAGGTTGCGATGCTGCCGCTGTTCCTGCTGATGAAGCAGATGGGCTTGGTGAATACCTTCGGTGGCGTGGTGATCCCGGCCCTGGCCAGCGTGTTCGGCATCTTCCTGGTGCGCCAGTACGCCCGCTCGATTCCCGATGAACTGCTGGAAGCGGCGCGTATCGACGGTGCCAGCGAGGCGCGTATCTTCTTCCAGATCGTGTTGCCGATGCTCAAGCCCGTGCTGGTGACCTTAGCGATCTTCACCTTCATGGGCGCATGGAACGATTTCATGTGGCCGCTGATCGTATTGACCGACCAGGAGCACTACACCTTGCCAGTGGCGCTGGCCAGCTTGTCGCGCGAACACATCATGGATGTGGAAATGATGATGGCCGGCGCGGTGGTCACGGTATTGCCGGTGCTGTTGTTGTTCCTGGTGCTGCAGCGCTACTACATCCAGGGCTTGCTGCTGGGCAGCGTCAAGGGCTGAAGCATGCTGGTGTGCGGGTGCGCCGCGACAGCGCACTTCCGTACGAAACATACCGCCGCGAATGGCGGTGATCTTTGCGAAAATCCAGCAGATATTGCTGGCGGTAAATCGGGATTTTGCTGATGAATATGCGTTTTGTGATCGGTCTGCTGAGCTTGCTGCTGGCGTGCGTACAACCGGCCGGTGCCGCCGTGCTCGCCAAGTTCGACGATGTCGGCGCCTGGCAACTGATCACCTCGCCGCAGGTCAGCGGTTCGTTGCGTCCAGTGGCCGGCAACAGCGGCCGTGCACTGTGCCTGGACTACGACTTCCATGAGGTTTCCGGCTACGTCGGCATCCGTCGTCCATTGGATGTGACCTGGCCTGAGAACTATCAGCTGTCTTTCGACCTGCGCGGTGATTCGCCGGCCAACGACCTGCAGTTCAAACTGGTCGACGCCAGTGGCGACAACGTCTGGTGGGTCAATCGTCCGGGTTTCAACTTCCCCAGGAACTGGACCCGCATCAGCTATCGCAAGCGGCATATCGAAAAGGCCTGGGGTCCGGACCAGGACAAGACCCTGCGGCGCAGCGCGGCGGTGGAATTCACCATCTACAGCAAGGTCGGTGGGCGCGGCACGGTCTGCTTTGACCAGCTGACCCTGCAACCGCTGCCCAAGGAAGACAACTCGGCGCTGACCACCACGGTGATCGCCGATACCGCGACTGCGCTGCAGCAGCGCATCGCCGACGGCAAGCCGGATACCTTGTGGATCAGCGGCGGCGTGAAGCAGCAGACGGTCAGCCTGGATCTGGGCAAGGTGCGTGAATTTGGCGGCGCGGTGGTGCAATGGGCGCCAGGCTTGGAGGCGAGCCACTATGTGGTGCGCGCATCCGCCGATGGACGTGACTGGAAGACGTTGCGCGAAGTCAGCAGTGGCAGCGGTGGCAAGGATTGGTTGGCACTGCCGGAAACCGAGGCGCGCTACCTGCGCTTTGATCTGGTTGATGGCCCCAACTGGCGCTATGGCATCCGCGATATCAGTCTCAAGCCCTTGTCGTTCGCCAATACGCCGAACGATTTCATCCGCTCGGTTGCCGCCGATTTGCCGCGCGGCTCCTTGCCGCGTGGCTTCAGTGGCGAGCAGCCGTACTGGACCATTCTGGGGCTGGATGGCGGCCGCGAGCAGGCCTTGCTCAGCGAGGACGGCGCACTGGAAGCGATGAAGGGTGGTTTCAGCATCGAGCCGTTCGTGGTGCTTGATGGCAAGGTGCTTGGTTGGGCCGAGGTGAAGTCGAGCCAGAGCTTGCAGGACGGTTATCTGCCGATGCCATCGGTGGCCTGGCAGCATGATCAGTTTGGTTTGAACGTGAGCGGTTTCGTACAGGGTCGGCCGCAACAGGCGCAACTGGTGGCGCGCTACGAGCTGCGCAATACCGACAAGGTCGCGCATGAGTACCGGTTGGCGCTTGCAGTGCGACCGTTCCAGGTCAATCCGCCCAGTCAGTTCCTCAATACCGTGGGCGGCGTCAGCCGTATCGACAACCTGGACGTGCGGAGCGCGCAGATCAGTGTCAACGGACAGCCGCGTGTCTATGCCACGCTGCCGGCCGATGCCAGTTTCGCCAGCAGCTTCGACAGCAAACTGGATGTCACCCATCTGGCGGATAAAACCTTGCCGGGTACGCAGGAGGTCCGCGACGTCACCGGCCTGGCCTCGGGCGCCCTCGTCTACAACTGGAAGCTGGAGCCGGGACAGCGCCGCGAAGTAGTGTTGGTACTGCCGCAGACCGGCAACTGGCAGATGCCGTCCAGGTTCGACGCCGACAAGGCACAGCAACAGGTCGCCACGATGTGGCGGCAAAAGCTCGATCAGCTCAAGCTGCGCGTGCCCGAGGCGGGCCAGCCGCTGGCCAATACGTTGCGCACCGCGCTTGCACATATGCTGATCTCGCGGGTTGGGCCGAGTCTGCAGCCGGGCACGCGTTCGTATGCACGCAGCTGGATCCGCGATGGCGCGATGATTTCCGAAGGCCTACTGCGGATGGGGCGCGCCGACGCAGTGCGCCAGTACGTCGACTGGTATGCGCCGTATCAGTTTGAAAGCGGCATGGTGCCGTGTTGCGTGGATGCACGTGGCAGTGACCCGGTACCGGAGAACGACAGCCACGGTGAACTGATCTACACCATTGCCGAATACTGGCGACATACCGGTGACACGGCGTTCCTGCAGCAGATGTGGCCGCATGTGCAACTGGCATGGAACTACATGGAGCAGCTGCGACTGAGCGAACGCACCGAGGAGAACCGTGCGCGGAACGCCGGCTTCTATGGAATGATGCCCGCCTCGATCAGCCACGAGGGCTATTCGGCCAAGCCGGTGCATTCGTACTGGGATGACTTCTGGGCGCTGCGCGGTTACAAGGATGCGGCCGATATGGCCGCTGCCCTGGGTCTGGAAGCCGAGGCGCTGACCATGGCCGCATCACGCGACGAGTTCCGCCCGGATCTGGACGCATCGCTGCGCGCGGCAATGGCGGCGCACAAGATCGACTATCTACCCGGTTCGGTGGAGTTGGGCGATTTCGATGCCACCTCGACCACGATTGCGCTGGCACCGGGTGGTGAGCAGGGCAGGTTGCCGCAGCCCGCCTTGGACAATACCTTCGAGCGTTATTGGCAGCACTTCGTCCAGCGCCGTGACGGCAAGCGTCAGTGGAAGGACTACACGCCGTATGAGTGGCGCAATGTCAGTGCTTTCGTGCGCCTGGGCTGGCGTGCGCGCGCCTGGGAAGCTACCGAGTTCTTCTTCAAGGACCGTGCGCCGCCGGCGTGGAATCAATGGGCCGAAGTGGTGTCTTCGACACCGCGACAGCCGTTCTTTGTCGGTGATCTGCCGCATGCCTGGGTGGCATCTGACTTCGTTCGTTCGGCCTTGGACATGTTCGCCTACGAGCGCGATGTCGACGGCCCGATCGTGTTGGCTGCAGGTGTGCCCAATACCTGGCTGACCGGCAAGGGCATCGCCATCGAGGACTTGAATACCTCGCACGGCATGTTGAGCTACGCGCTGCAGCGCAGCGACAAGCAGCTGATATTGCAGGTATCCGAAGGTCTGCGTTTGCCGACTGCTGGGCTGTTGCTGCAATGGCCTTATGAAGGCACGCCAGGAGACGCGACCATCAACGGCGAGCCGGTACAGTGGCTGGGCAATGAGCTGCATATCGGCAGCCTGCCGGCGAAGGTGGAAATCGAGATTCCTGCCGAACTACGCCGCAGTGAGCGCAGCAAGCGCTGAGCGATAAAAACTGCGCCTCGAATACCGAGGCGCAGGCCAGTCGACGAGAGGGAGAGGAAGAACTTCCGTCGGATCTGAGAAAAAGAAGCCGTCAAGCTCCCGTTGGCTTGGGGCCAGGGGCTGGGAGCAAAGATGTAGTGCCGAGCCATGCTCGGCAGGGGCTTTCCCGGGAATGCGTGTAGGAGCGGCGTAAGCCGCGAAGCTGATGATTCATACGGGCGACGCATCGCCGGCACCGGCTTCCTGGCCGAATCCTTGGGGAGCAGATGCGGGTGATTTGGTTGCTCCCGGCTTCGCGGCTGACGCCGCTCCTACAAAAGCCGATTTGGATCAGCCAGCGCGGGCCTGCTTGACGATGGCAGCAGCAGCGGCGGCTGACTTCTTCACTTCGTCCCATTGGCCGTTGCGGATCCAGCTGTCCTGCACCATCCACGAGCCGCCGATGCAGACCACGTTCTTCTGCGAAAGGTAGTCACCTGCGGTGGCTTCGGTGATGCCGCCGGTGGGGCAGAGCTTGAGTTCCGGAATCGGACCGGCAACGCCCTTGATCATCGCCAGACCGCCAACGGCAGTGGCCGGGAACAGCTTGCAGATGCGGAAGCCGCGCGCGACCAGTTCCAGCAGTTCCGTCGGTGAAGCAGCGCCCGGAACCACCGGCAACGGTGCGGCAGCCAAGGCATCTGCCATATGTGCAGGCGTGCCCGGAGTAACGATGAAGTCGGCACCAGCATCGATAGAGCGCTGCATCTGTTCAACGGTCAGCACGGTGCCGGCACCGACCACTACATCCGGCAGCTCGCGCTTGAGCATGGCCAGCGCTTCCATCGCCACCGGCGTGCGCAGGGTCAGTTCAATCGCGGGCAGGCCGCCTTCGAGCAGGGCGGCGCTGACGGCGCGCGCCTGGTCGAGGGTGTGCACGGTAACGACCGGCAGGATGCCTGCGGCGCTCAACAGCTGCTCGGCGCGGTCCTGATATTTGGCAATGCTCATAGTGTCCTCATTGATAACGTGTTCCCGAATCCCGAATCCCGAATCCCGAATGTCAGGCGTCGTTGGCTTCGTGCGGGGCGGCGGCAGCGGCGTGGTCGTGGCCAAGTTCGTACTCGGCGTCGTAATCCCACAGGCTGCCGTCAGGACGTGCCGGGCCGCAGGAAATCGAGATTGCGCCCTGATCGGCCGGGCCGACGATGCGGCGGTTCATCGCGAACAGGTTGCGGCCCATGTCCGAGCCTGCCGGTGCGGTGTTTGCGGCGATGCCACGTGCAGCCCACTCGGCGGCGTCGACCAGCACTTCCAAGGTGCCGGCTTCACCGTCCAGACGAATGATGTCGCCTTCGCGGATGCGTGCGATCGGGCCACCGCGAGCGGCTTCCGGGGTAACGTGGATGGCGGCCGGAATCTTGCCGGAGGCGCCCGACAGGCGGCCATCGGTTACCAGCGCGACGCGACGGCCCTGGTTCTGCAGCAAGCCCAGCAGCGGTGCCAGCGAATGCAGTTCCGGCATGCCGTTGGAGCGCGGGCCCTGGTAACGGACCACGGCGACGAAGTCCTGCGGCAAGGCACCAGCAGCATGCAGCTTGTTCAGTACCTGCGGCGCATCGACGACCACGGCCGGGGCTTCGATCGTGCGGTACTGGGGCTTGACTGCCGACAGCTTGATCAGCGAACGGCCAATATTGCCGCGCAGAAGGCGCAGGCCGCCCTGGGCCTCGAACGGATTGGAAGCAGGGCGTACCACTTCTTCGTCACCACTGAGTTCGGCAGCCGGCACATAGCTGACCTTGCCGTCGGTGAGGCGCGGTTCCTGGGCGAAGGCGCGCATGCCGCCTTCGGCTATGGTGGTCGCATCGGCGTGCATCAGGCCGGCGTCCATCAGTTCGCGGAACACGAAGCCGGGGCCACCGGCAGCCGCAAAGCGGTTCACGTCGGCTTCGCCATTCGGATAGACGCGGGCCAGCAGCGGCACGATCTGCGAGAGCTCGTCCATATCGTCCCAGGTCAACACGATGCCGGCGGCACGTGCGACTGCGATCCAGTGGATGGTGTGGTTGGTCGAGCCGCCGGTGGCCATCAGGGCGACCACGGCGTTGACGATGGCGCGCTCGTCGATCACGCGGCCGAACGGACGGAAGTCATTGCCCAGTGCGCTGATTTCCAGCACACGCGCAGTGGCGGCGCGGGTAAGGGCATCGCGCAGCGGCAGCTCCGGGTTGACGAAGGAGGCGCCCGGCAGCTGCACGCCCATCGCTTCGAGCAGGACCTGGTTGGAATTGGCAGTGCCGTAGAAGGTGCAGGTGCCCGGGCCGTGGTACGAGGCCGATTCGGCTTCCAGCAGTTCTTCGCGGGTGGCTTCGCCGGCGGCATAGCGCTCGCGGACTTCGGCCTTCTTCTTGTTCGGAATGCCCGGGGTCATCGGCCCGGCCGGTACGAACACCGCCGGCAGGTGGCCGAAGGCGAGGGCGCCGATCAGCAGGCCGGGTACGATCTTGTCGCACACGCCCAGATAGATGGTGGCGTCGAACATGTCATGGCTGAGGCCAATCGCGGTTGCCTGCGCGATCACATCGCGCGAGAACAATGACAACTCCATGCCGCCACGGCCCTGGGTAACGCCGTCACACATCGCCGGCACCGCGCCGGCAACCTGGGCAGTCGCGCCCAGCTCGCGGGCAGCGTTGCGGATCAGCTCCGGGTAGTGCTCGAACGGCTGGTGCGCCGACAACATGTCGTTGTACGAGGTGATGATGCCCAGGTTGGGCGTCACATCGCCGCGCAGGCGGTCCTTGTCGGTTGGGCCGCAGGCCGCATAAGCGTGGGCCAGGTTGCCGCAGCTCAGGCGTGAGCGGAAAGGGCCTTCGCGCAGCGCGGCATCAATCCCGGCCAGATAAGCCGCGCGCGACGGGGCGCTGCGCTGGCGGATGCGATCGGTGATGGCTTGGATTTTCGGATGCATGGCTTTATGGCTGGAATGAGGAGGAAGGTGCGGCAGGGAGAGCGGCGGGCTTCGGGTTGTGGTGTTTCGAAAACAACTTCCTGCAGCTCATGCGAGCAGCGGGGGAAGTCCTTTTCTGTTCCCGAATGGCTGCTCCCAGCTCAAGGGCACCAATGCACGCGCAGCTTGTTGCCGGGCGCATTGATCGCAGCAAGGATCGGGTAGGTGTGCACGTCGCCGGACGCAAGCGCGGCTTCGAGTACTTCCAGCTTCTGCTTGCCGCGCAGCAGCAGCAGGCGCTGGTTGGCCAGTGCCAGGCCATGGGGGGTCAAGGTGATGCGCAACGACCAGTGCTTGGCGACCGGGCAGCCGGTGGCATCCAGCGCCGCATAAGGGTGTTTGCTCTGCAGGGCCTGCGGCAGGTCGGGCGAGCCCGGGAACAACGAGGCGGTATGGCCGTCGTTGCCCATGCCCAACACCACCAGACAGGGCGGCTGCGAATGGGTGGCGAGCAGGTTGGCGGTATGCACACATTCGGCGATCGGCAGGCCAACGCGTACCAGTGGATCAAAGTGCGCACCTTCTGCGTGGCGCAGGAAGCTGTCGCGTACCAGCCAGGCGTTGCTGTCCTTGTCCTGCGGTGAGAGCCAGCGTTCATCGGCCAGGCCAACTTCAACCCGCGCCCACTCCAGGCCCTGATCCGACAATAGTTCGTAGATGGGAGCCGGCGTGGTGCCGCCGGACAGCAGCATGCGGGCGCGCCCGCGCTGCTCGATTTCCGCACTCAACAGCGCTGCCATTTCCTTGGCGACACCTTCGGTCCAGGCCTCTTCGTCAGCATGGCGGACAAGTGTGATGCGTTCGGAAACAGCGGCGTTCATGCGGTCACTCCAGAGTTGGCGCGCTGCATGTCCAGCGCGTAAGCGGTGGCACCCAGCAGCCCGGGGCAGGGATGGGTGATGGCCATCGAAGGGATCTGCGACATCGTCGCGGAGAAGCGTCCCTTGCTTTCGAAACGTTGACGGAAGCCGGAATGCTGCAGTTGTTGCAGCAGGCGCGGTACCAACCCGCCGGTCAGGAACACGCCATCCCAGGCGCCCTGTACCAGCACCGCGTCACCGGCGACTGCACCGAAGATTTCCAGGAATACTTCAACCGCACGGCTCGCCAATACATCGCCTTCGGCAGCGCGGGCGCTGACCTCGGCCGGCTGCAGCAGGCCCGGATCGGTACCCGCTATCTCGCAGATGGCGCGATGGATGTTGACCAGGCCGGGACCGCAGACCAGGCGTTCGTTGGAAACCCGGCCGAATTGGGCCGAGAGGATTTCCAGGATGCGGATCTGTTCCGGCGAGTTCGGCGCAAAGCTGGCGTGGCCGCCTTCGGTGGCAAGCGGGTAATTGCGACCATCGCGCACCACCAGCCCGCCAACGCCCAGGCCGGTGCCGGGGCCAAGCACGCAGTAGTTGCGCGACTCGCCCTCCGCGGCGGGTTGCCAGCCGGCGCCGCCGACCTGTACCACATCATCGATGCCGAGCAGGGCAATCGACATGGCCTGGGCGACGAAGTCGTTGATCAGGTGCAGCTGCTCGAAACCGAGCTGTTCGGCGGTGCGCGAACGCGAAATCACCCAGGGGTGATTGGTGATGCGTGCTTCGTCACCATCCACCCGCCCAGCTACCGCGAACACCCCGCTGGTGGCGCTCGCACCACGTTGCTGCAGGTAGTGCGCGGCGGCATCGGCCAGTGACGCGAACTGCGCCACCGGATACTCGTCGATGCTGCCCTGATCCAGCGGCGTGGTGGCGGAACGGTCGGCCAGCGCGAAGCGCGCGTTGGTGCCACCAATATCCGCTACCAGTACCAGGTCAGCGCTGGGGCTCACAGCCCCTGCTCCGGGCCCGCTTCGGCGGCAATGGATTCGGGCAGGAAGTCCTGCGCCAGCTGCGGGCCCCAGCCACCGGCCGGGTAAGGCTCCATCGGCAGGTCGGCGGCCTTCCAGGCATCGCTGACGCTGTCGATCCAGGCCCAGGCGGCGCGCACTTCGTCATCGCGCACGAACAGTGCGTGGTTGCCGTTGAAGGCGTCGAGGAACAGACGTTCGTAGGCGATGCGACGGTGCAGGCCGGTGGGAACCGACAGTTCCAGTTCCAGCGGCTGCAGTTCCAGCGCGCCCCATTCCGGGCCGGCCAGCGAGCTCATCAAGCCGAGCTGGATGTTCTCCTGCGGCTGCAACTGGAAGGTCAGGCGGTTGGGGGTGGCGTTCTTGCGGTCGGGGCGCTCGAACAACCAATGCGTCACCGGCTTGAGGTTGACCTCGATGCGGGTGGTGCGCTCGGGCAGGCGCTTGCCGGTAACCAGATGGAACGGCACGCCGGCCCAGCGCCAGTTGTCGATATGCGCGGTGACGCCGACAAAGGTTTCGGCCTCGCTGCCTTCCGGCGGCTGGTAGGCCTGGGCCGGCTGACCATTGATGGTGCCGGCGGTGTAGCGACCGCGCACGCTGTCCTTGGCGGCATGCTTGGCGTCGAGCGGGCGCAGGGCGCGCAGTACCTTCACCTTCTCGTCGCGGATGCGGTCGGCTTCCAGCGATGCAGGTGGCTCCATCGCGACCAGGCACAGCAGCTGCAGGATATGGCTCTGCACCATGTCGCGCAGGGCGCCGGAGCGTGAGTAATAGGAGTCGCGGCCGTCAACGCCATCGCTTTCGGCAACCAGGATGTGCACCGAGGCGATGTAGTTACGGTTCCACACCGCTTCCAGCAAGGTGTTGCCGAAGCGCAGCGCCATCAGGTTCTGCACTGCCGCCTTGCCCAGATAGTGGTCCAGGCGGAACACGCGGTCTTCGTCAATCAGCTTGCCGATCGACTGCAGGATCTCCTCGGCGCTGTCGCTGTCAGAGCCGATCGGCTTCTCCAGCATCAGCCGGTTCGGTGCCGCCAGGGCGCCGCCCAGTGCCAGGCCTTCGCAGGTCGAGATGTACAGGCCCGGCGGGATCGCCAGATAGCTGACGCACTTGCGGTGCACCAGGTCCTTGACGGCTTCGGCGACCGACTCGGCATTGCGCAGGTCCACCGAACGGTAGTCGATGCGGTTGAGCAGGTTGCCGATGTCATCCTGGCTGGCATGCGGCATGGCGGCTTCCAGACGCGGACGCAGGATGTCGCGGAATTTCTCGGTGTCATGCGGCGACAGGGCCAGCGCACGTACACGGAAATCTTCAGGAAGTAGGCCGTCGCCGAGCAGGCGTAGCAGGGACGGGAACAGGTAACGCTGGGCCAGATCGCCTGTGGCACCGAACAGGAAGAGGGTGTCGTGCATTGCACGAGTTTCGGGTGCGGATGACATCGTTGTCAATTGTTCGTCTTCAAGGCCTGCGCCGCGGTTGGGACGCCCGCGTCCTTCGGCGCGAGGGGGCGGGCGTGGGCAACCTGTGCTTGTGCAATGCAGCATGCTGCGAGGGCGGAAGCAGGTCCGTGCAGTGGAGCGCAGGTGCCGTGTAAGAGCAGCTGTGATGGTGCCATATGAATATGCTTACCGTGCACAATGTTTCGGATGTATACGATTGCAGGAAACTGTCCTGTCGTTGTAACGCAAGTGTTCCCAGGCTCCAGGTTTCGACCCGCAACGAGGTAGTGATGGCCAAGGTTCAATTCGACAGTGTGCGCAAGGTGTATGACAACGGTCAGGTCGCTGTGGCCGGGGCCAGTTTCGATATCGCCGATGGCGAGTTGATGGTGTTGGTGGGGCCGTCGGGTTGCGGCAAGTCCACACTGCTGCGAATGGTGGCAGGGCTGGAGGAAATCAGCGCTGGCAAGCTGCGCATCGACGAGCGGGTGGTCAATGACGTCGCGCCGAAAGACCGGGACATTGCCATGGTGTTCCAGAACTACGCGCTCTACCCGCACATGACCGTGGCCGAGAACCTGGGCTTTGGTTTGAAGCTGCGCGGGCATGACAAGGCCGAAGTGCAGCGTCGCGTGCAGGAGGCGGCCGACTCGCTGGGCCTGACCTCGATGCTGGGCAAACTGCCGCGCGCGATGTCGGGCGGTCAGCGTCAACGCGTGGCGCTGGGGCGTGCGCTGGTACGTGAGCCGGCGGTGTTCCTGCTGGATGAGCCGCTGTCCAATCTGGATGCAAAACTGCGTCATTCGGTGCGCACCGAGATCGCGCAGCTGCATCGCAAGCTCGGCACCACGATGATCTATGTCACCCATGACCAGGTCGAGGCGATGACGCTGGGTCAGCGCATTGTTGTGCTCAACGAGGGTGTCATCCAGCAGATCGACACGCCGATGGCGCTGTACGACAAGCCGGTCAATCTGTTTGTTGCTGGGTTCCTGGGGAGTCCGGCGATGAACATGTTGCGCGGTCAATTGCGTCGTGATGAAGCGGGTTCGGCGGTGCTGCAACTGGACGAGGGTGTTGAGGTGGCGCTCGGCACTGTGTCACTGGGTGCGGAGTGGTTCGGCAAGTCGCTGGTGGTTGGCGTGCGGCCCGAGCACCTGCAGCCGGGTGGTGGTGCGACGGCGTTCAATGCGCGCATCGAAGGCCTGGAGCCGGTAGGCAATGAGATTTTCGTCAATCTGCGTTTTGGCGAGCAGGCGCTGATCATGCGGGTGCCGCCGCAGCAGCTGCCGCAGGTCGGCCAGGAGATTGCGGTTGAGGTGAACGCATCGAAGCTGCACTTTTTTGATGCGGCCAGCGGCAGTCGCATCGAAGCGGCGACCTGACCATGTAGTGCCGAGCCATGCTCGGCAGAGGCTTTCCCAGTAATGCCCAGGTAGTGCCGAGCCATGCTCGGCAGAGGCTTTCCCAGTAATGCCCATATAGTGCCGAGCCATGCTCGGCAGAGGCTTTCCCAGTAATGCCTCTGCCGAGCATGGCTCGGCACTATATGGGCATTACTGGGAAAGCCTCTGCCGAGCATGGCTCGGCACTACATGGGCACGCCCCTTGCCGAGCATGGCTCGGCACTACATGGGCACGCCCCTTGCCGAGCATGGCTCGGCACTACAGGGATTCAGCGCGCCAGACCTTCCAGCAGCTGCTGGATGCTGGCGGTTTCGCCATTGACCTGCAGCTGGCCTTCCGGCAGTTCCAGTGGCAGCACGGCCAGTGCAAGCGCGCCTGCCACACAGGCGACGGTGCCGATGTTGCCGTCGCCATGCTGGACCGCGTCACCGGAATTTGCGAATGAGGCGCATTCCAAGAGCGCCAGCGAGCGCTTGGCTTTGCCCAGGAAGTGGGTGCGGGCGACGATCTCCTGGCCGGGATAGCAGCCCTTTTTGACGCTGTAAGCGTTCAGGCGATCCAGCCCCAACTGCTGCGGCGTCCATTGCTCACGCTGTGCATCTTCAAGCCGGGGCAGGCCGAAGCGAAGGTCGGACTGACGCCATGCCAATTCAGCCGCGTCGTCGATCGCCGTTGCCACGCCGCCGATCTGCAGCGTGCGCGGAACCGCTGCGCTACCCACATCCAGCTCGACGATGTCATAGGCCAGTCGCGCCAATTGCGCGGCATGGGCCGAAGCCGGCGCTTCCAGCGCGGCATTCACCGCCAGCGTGCTGGCATGGCTGATGACGACCTTGCGGCGGAATACAAAACGTCGCAACTGCTCGGCCATGGCCTCGGCACCGCCGTCGTGGCAGATCAGCAGCAGGGTCTGTGCGTCCACCCGTAGCAGCTGAAAGATAGACATCACGCGGCCTTTGGCGGTCAGCCAGGCGCTCCATTGCCAATGACCGTCGGCCAGCGAGGGCACGTCATTGGCGAACTGGGCTTGGGCGAAAGCGACCGCATCGGCTCCCGCAAGGCTCACGATCTGAGCCTTGGAAAGTGTGCGGAAACCGGTGAAAGCAGGGGCGAGGTTGTCAGACACGTGACTGAGGACTAAAATTTGTGCGTTGCGAGACCACCAATGATAGGCCAAACAACCCCCACTCCCGAGCCCGAAGCTGAAGCCCCGTTGGTCCCCGAGAAGCAGCCGCTTCCCGAGGTAACCCCGGTGCCTCAGGAAATAGGCGGCCGCGGCGGACTTGATCCGGTGCGGTATGGCGATTGGGAGAAAAACGGGCGCTGCATAGATTTCTGAGCAGCGTTGAGCCAACGCGGCATTGAGCCGCCCAGCCGAGATACGAGTCAGCGAATGGCGAACAGACCCCGCCCCCTCTCTCCGCACCTGCAGGTGTATCGCTGGCAGATCCAGATGGCCACCTCGATCCTGCATCGAGTAACCGGCATCATTCTGACTGTCGGTTCCCTGATCATTGCGGGCGGCTTGTTCGCCCTGATGATGGGGCCTGAGTCCTGGAACTGCTTCACCACCCACGCCAGCGCCTGGTACGGCAAGGTGATCCTGTTCGGTTGGACCTGGTGCTTCGCCTACCACCTGTGCAACGGCATCCGCCACATCGTGCAGGACTTCGCCATCGGCTACGCCAAGGCTACCTTCATCCGCAGCAGCTGGATGTCGGTGATCGCCTCGCTGGTGCTGACCGCGCTGATCTGGGCTTACGTCTGCATGGGAGCTGCCGCATGAGCAAGTACCGTACCCCGCTGAAGAATGCGCGTGGCCTTGGCAGCGCCAAGTCCGGTACCGAGCACTTCGTCCACCAGCGCCTGACCGCCACCGCGCTGGTCGCACTGACCATCTGGTTCCTGTGCCTGGTGCTGAGCCTGATGGGCGCCGATTACGTTACCGCCGTGGAAACCATTGCCAAGCCGTGGAACGCGATCCTGCTGGGTGGTTTCCTGGTCGCCATGTTCTGGCACGCCCAGCTTGGCCTGCAGGTAGTCCTCGAGGACTACATCCACAATTCGCTGATGGCCCTGGCCTTGCAGACCACGGTCAAGTTCGTCGCCGTGCTCGGCGCCATCGTCAGCATCTTTGCGGTTGCCCGCATCGCGTTTGGGAACTGATACATGTCCGCTTACAACATCACTGAACACAAGGTCGACATGGTGGTCGTTGGCGCCGGTGGCGCTGGCCTGCGTGCGACCTTTGGCCTGGCCCAGAAGGGCCTGCAGACGGTCTGCATCACCAAGGTCTTCCCGACCCGCTCGCACACCGTGGCAGCGCAGGGCGGCATTTCCGCCGCGCTCGGCAACATGGGTGAGGACGACTGGCGTTACCACTTCTTCGACACCATCAAGGGTTCGGATTGGCTGGGCGACCAGGACGCCATCGAGTACATGTGCCGTGAGGCCATCCCGGCCATCATCGAGCTGGAGCACTACGGCGTTCCGTTCTCGCGCACCGAAGAAGGCAAGATCTACCAGCGTCCGTTCGGTGGCATGACCACCAAGTACGGTGAAGGCCCGTCCGCGCAGCGTACCTGCGCCGCCGCCGACCGTACCGGCCACGCCATCCTGCACACCCTGTACCAGCAGTCGCTGGCGCACGACGCGCAGTTCATGATCGAGTACTTCGCACTCGACCTGATTTTCGATGACGAAGGTGTCTGCCGCGGCGTGCTCGCCCTGGACATGGCCGAGGGCACCCTGCACCTGTTCCGTTCGCAGGGCGTGGTGCTGGCAACCGGCGGCTACGGTCGTGCCTACTTCAGCGCCACCTCGGCGCATACCTGTACCGGTGACGGCGGTGGCCTGGTGGCCCGTGCCGGCCTGCCGCTGCAGGACATGGAATTCGTGCAGTTCCACCCGACCGGCATCTATGGCGCCGGCTGCCTGATCACCGAAGGTGTGCGAGGCGAGGGCGGTATTCTGCGCAACAGCAATGGCGAGCGCTTCATGGAGCGCTATGCACCGCATTACAAGGATCTGGCATCGCGTGACGTGGTGTCGCGTTCGATGACCATCGAAATCCGCGAAGGCCGCGGCGTCGGCGAGCACAAGGATCACATCCTGCTCGACCTGACCCACCTCGGCCCGGGCGTGATCGACGACAAGCTGCCAGGTATTGCCGAAAGCGCACGCATCTTTGCGGGCGTGGACGTGCACAAGCAGCCGATCCCGGTCATCCCGACCGTCCACTACAACATGGGCGGCATCCCGACCAACTACCACGGTGAAGTGGTGCGCAAGGTCGGCGACAACCCCGATGCAGTGGTGCCGGGCCTGTACGCCATCGGCGAAGCGGCCTGCGTGTCCGTGCACGGTGCCAACCGTCTGGGCTCCAACTCGCTGCTCGACCTGGTGGTGTTCGGCCGCGCCGTGGCCAACCGCTGCGCCGAGACGATCAAGCCGGGTGCGCCGCACAAGACCCTGCCGTCCGATGCCTGCGACAAGGCCCTGGGCCTACTCGACAAGCTGCGTCACGCCAATGGCGATACGCCGACCTCGGTCATCCGCGACAACATGCAGCGCACCATGCAGAACGATGCAGCGGTGTTCCGCACCAGCAAGACGCTGGAAGAAGGCTGCCAGAAGATGGCGCAGGTGTTCGATTCGTTCCAGGACGTCAAGGTTTCCGACCGTTCGCTGGTCTGGAACTCGGACCTGATCGAAACCTACGAGTTGAACAACCTGCTGCTCAACGCAGTGGCGACCATCAACTCGGCCGAGCAGCGCAAGGAAAGCCGTGGCGCCCACGCGCACGAGGATTATCCGGACCGCGACGACGTCAACTGGCAGAAGCACACGCTGGTCACTGTCGACGACAAGGGCAAGTGCAGCTTCGATTACCGCCCGGTGCACATGTACACGCTCAGCGATGACGTGTCCGTGGTGCCGCCGAAGCCGCGCGTCTACTGATCCGGGGAACTTACGAACATGGCTGAATTTGCACTCCCGAAGAACTCCCGGTTGACCAAGGGCAAGCACTTCCCCGCCAAGAGCGGTGCGAAGAACACGCGTACCTTCAAGATCTACCGCTGGAGCCCCGATGGCGACCAGAACCCGCGTACCGACACCTACGAGATCGATCTCGATGCGTGCGGCCCGATGGTTCTGGACGCGCTGATCAAGATCAAGAACGAGATTGATCCGACCCTGACCTTCCGTCGCTCCTGCCGCGAGGGTATCTGCGGTTCGTGCGCGATGAACATCGACGGCACCAATACCCTGGCCTGCACCCGCGCCATTGCCGATTGCGGCAAGGCCGAAGTGCCGATCTACCCGCTGCCGCACATGGACGTGGTCAAGGATCTGGTTCCGGACCTGACCCACTTCTACGCGCAGTACGCCTCGATCAAGCCGTGGATCCGCACCCAGACCCCGGCCCCGGCAGACCGCGAACGCCTGCAGTCGCCGGAAGACCGCAAGAAGCTGGACGGCCTGTACGAGTGCATCCTGTGCGCGTGCTGCTCGACCAGCTGCCCGAGCTACTGGTGGAATGGTGAGCGTTACCTGGGCCCGGCGATCCTGCTGCAGGCCTACCGCTGGATCATCGACTCGCGCGATGAAGACACCGGCGCACGCCTGGACGATCTGGAAGATCCGTTCAAGCTGTACCGCTGCCACACCATCATGAACTGCGCACGCACCTGCCCGAAGGGCTTGAACCCGGCACTGGCAATTGCCGAGATCAAGAAGCTGATGATGGCGCGCCGCGCTTGATGCGTTTTACCTTCTCCCTTTGGGAGAAGGTGCCCCGCAGGGGCGGATGAGGGTAGGGGCGCAGCCTGCTGCCATCGAGTTCGCGGGAGCTTCGCTCCAACCCTCACCCCAACCCCTCTCCCGGCGGGAGAGGGGCTTTGGTATCCGAAGCCATGCAGACTGAAGACGAAATCCTGTTGAAGAAGCTGCGCTGGCGCTGCCGCCGTGGCATGCGTGAGCTCGATCAGCTGTTCGGCCGTTATCTGGACCGTCGCTGGCTGGATGCGCCTGTTGCCGAACGCGAGGTTTTCCTGCAGTTGCTGGACACCGAAGACGATAAGTTGTGGCGCTGGTCCATGGGCTACGAGGTCTGTCCAGATGCGTCGCAGGCGCAACTCATCGCCTATATCCGCGCCCTTCCGGTGTGAGTGGCGTCCGTCGCGCTGGTTGAGCTGCGCGTTGCTGGGCCTGGCGCTACTTGCCGCCTTTTCGATAGTGAACTGTGATCTGGCGCCGGGCTTGGCTTGGCCGCTGGGCGCTTGCGTGCTTGTGCTGGGGCTGCTGCAGGCGCGGGCGGAATCGCGCAGGCCCGCACGCAACCTGGTGATACCGTCGCCGCCGGGCGCACCCTGTGTGGATGGGGGGCCTGTGCAGCGGATCGAGCTGCTCGAGCGCGGCCCCTTGCTGGTGCTGCGCTGGCGGCTGGGCAAACGCCGCCAGCAGCTGCTGTTCTGGCCGGATACCTTGCCGCGGGCTCAACGACGTGAACTGCGACTGGCCGTAAAGGCGCATGGCGTTTCCCGCCAGCCGCCGGGAGTGGCACCATAGCGACCAGTTCCCGGGCAGACACGCATGTTCAAACCCTTACCTGTCGCAATCGGATTGCGCTATCTGCGCGCCAAGCGCCGCAATGGCTTCATTTCTTTCATCTCCATGGCTTCCATCCTCGGCATCGCGCTCGGGGTGATGGTGCTGATCACCACCTTGGCGGTGATGAGCGGCTTCCAGAAGGAAATCCGCGACCGCCTGCTGCAGATGTCGGCCCACGCCACGGTCAGTGCCGATGGCGAGCCGATGGCCAACTGGCAGCACGCCATCGACGTGGCGACCAAGGATCCGCGTGTGGCCGGCGCCGCGCCATATATCGAAATTCAAGGCATGTTGAGTGGCCTGCGGGTGCAGGGCGCGATCATCCAGGGCATCGATCCGGCACAGGAGTCCAAGGTCTCGGTGCTGGCCGAGAAGATGACCAAGGGCAAGCTGGACAGCCTGCAGCCCGGTGAGTTCAACATGGTGGTCGGCAAGGAGTTGGCGATCTGGTTGGGCGTGGATGTCGGCGACAGCGTGGTTGCCACCCTCGCCGAAGTGCAGGGCACCCCCATGGGCGCGATGCCGCGGGTCAAACGCTTCCAGGTCAGCGGCATTTTCGAGGCCGGCTCCAATGAAGTGGACCGGGGGGTCGCCTTCACCAACATGCAGGACATGGAGCGCGTGCTGCGCATGGACGGCGTCACCGGTGTGCGCCTGAAGATGCACGATATGGATCAGGCCTATACGGTCGCCCGCGACCTTGCGGTGAACCTCAACGGCTACTACCGGGTGAGTGACTGGACGCAGGAGAACGCCAATCTCTACCACTCGCTGCGCATGGAAAAAACGGTGATGGGCATCCTGCTGTCGCTGATCGTGGCGATGGGGGCGTTCAACCTGGTGTCCTCGCAGGTGATGCTGGTTACTGACAAGCAGGCCGATATCGCCATCCTGCGCACGCTTGGCCTGACGCCGGGTGGAGTGATGCAGGTGTTCATGGTGCAGGGCACCTTGATCGGTGTGTTCGGCACCATTGTCGGTGTGATCAGTGGCATCACCTTGACCCTCAATCTGGAGCGCATCCTTGGCCTGATCGAGACCGTCTTCAGCATCAAGCTGCTGCCGGAGGATGTGTACTACATCACCGGCCTGCCGACCGACATGCAGACCGGCGACATCGTGGTGATCACCGTGGTGGCGCTGCTGATGAGCTTTGCCGCAACCATCTATCCGGCGTGGCGCGCAGCCCGCACCCAGCCGGCCGAGGCGCTGCGCTATGAATGAGAACGCATTGATGGAATCGGTAATCCGCGCAGAAGGCCTGGGCAAGACCTACGCCGAAGGCAAGATGCACACGCCGGTGTTCGACGGCCTGGACTTGAACGTTGCCGCAGGCGAAACCGTGGCCATTGTTGGCGCCTCCGGCGCAGGCAAGAGCACCTTGCTGCACCTGCTGGGCGGCTTGGATGTTCCGACCGCAGGCGAGGTCTATGTCGCCGGCCAGCGCATGTCGGCACTGTCCGATGCGGCGCGCGGCAAGCTGCGCAACAGCTCCTTGGGCTTTGTCTACCAGTTCCACCACCTGCTGCCAGAATTCACCGCGCTGGAGAATGTGATGATCCCGGTGATGCTGGGCGGCAGCGATCCGGCTGGTGCCAGCGCCCGTGCCAAGGCCTTGCTGGAATCGGTCGGGCTTGGCCATCGCCTGGATCACAAGCCGGGCGAGCTGTCCGGCGGCGAGCGCCAGCGCACCGCAGTTGCACGCGCCCTGGTCAATCAGCCGGGCTGCGTGCTCGGTGACGAGCCCACCGGCAATCTGGACGACAAGACCGCCGCCACTGTGTTCGATCTGATGCTGGAGTTGAACCGCGTGCACCGCACCAGTTTGGTTCTGGTCACCCATGACCGCAGTTTGGCGCGCAAGCTGGATCGCGTGCTGGAGCTGCGCCAGGGCCGCCTGCACGAGCTTGCCAGCAGCGGGGTTTGAGCCGCGAAAGGCGGGTGACGATCCTGCGGCTGCCGCAGGATTATCATGCCCGGGTAAGTGCTGGAATCAGGTTGTTTCCTTCAATGAGGATTGCTGCCATGAAAAAAGTGCTTGTTGCGATGATGCTGGCCGCCGTTCTTGGCGGTTGTGCGACGACCGGGAAGCTGACCAGTGCTGAGCGTCTGGATCTGTACCGCGCGCACGCCGGTGAGCCGGTGAAGAGCTTCCGGTACTTTGGTTCGCTCAACGGCTGGACCGAGCTGGGTGACAGTGCCTTGGCGGTATGGACCAAGCCCAACGAAGCCTGGCTGTTGAATCTCAGCGGGCCGTGCATGGATCTGTCATTCGCCCCGGCGATCAGCATCACCAATATGATGGGCCAGGTGTCGGCGCGCTTTGACCGTGTGATCGTGCATGGTGGCGGGCCGATGGCACATGTGCCATGCCGGATTGACAGCATCCAGCCGCTGGACGTGAAGAGCTTGCGTGCATCCGAGAAAGAACTGCGCGAGGCCAAGATTTCCGAGCGTGCCGCAGATCAGGGCACCGAGACGGAATGAAGCAGTACCTGTAGTGCCGAGCCATGCTCGGCAGGGGCCTTCATGCACGGATCAACCGTCGCCGGTAAAGCCCCTGCCGAGCATGGCTCGGCACTACAGGGGGCCGGTTTTATTCCGCTTCCGGTGCGACGTAGCCCGCAGGTTTTTCAGCGCCACCAGAGAACAGGTACTTCACCAGCTCCTCCTCAAGGAAGGCGCGGTGCTTTGGGTCGCGCGGCGACAGCCGGTTCTCGTTGATCAGCATGGTCTGGTGCGCCAGCCACGCAGCCCAGGCTGGCTTGCCGATATTGGCGAAGATGCGTTGGCCCAGCTCGCCGGGGTAGGGCACGAAATCCAGTCCCTCGGTTTCGCGTTGTTCGTATTGGCAGAAGACGGAGCGCGGCATGGTGTAGTCCTGTCGAATCAGTGTGCCGGATGACGTTCCAGCAGCTTGCGGATGGGGGCGGGCAGGCCGAGGGCGGCCAGTTCGTCGCGCGCGACCCAACGTAGATCGGCATTGTCACCGACCTTGGATTTGAGTGCGACCTTGCGCAGGTGCAGCGGCTGCAGATGCAGGCGGTAGTGGCTGAAGGTATGCACGATCAGTGGCAGCTCGTTGGCGTTGTCGTAGTTGCCTTTGATGCTGGCAGCAAACCATTCGCGCAGCGCGCTGTCGGTATCGGCCTGCGGCAAGGTCCACAGTGAGGCCCAGATGCCGGTCGGCGGACGCTTCAGCAGCAGGATGCGGCCATCGGCGTCTTCCAGCAGCAAGGCGCTGGCTTCGCGCTCCGGCAGCACCTTGCTGGGTTTTGGTGTTGGCAGTGAATCAACCAGGCCCTGCGCATGTGCGGCACAACTAGTCTGCAGCGGGCACAGGATGCAGGCCGGCTTTGCCCGCGTGCACAGGGTTGCGCCGAAATCCATCTGCGCCTGGGTGTAGTCGGCCATGCGACCGTTCGGCACCTGCGCCACGTGTGCTTCGGCCTGCGCCCAGAGCTGTTTTTCGATAGCCGGCAAGCCGGGGAAACCAGCGATGCCGTGGTAGCGCGTCAGTACACGTTTGACGTTGCCATCAAGGATCGCAAACGGGTCGTTCCAGGCCTGGCTGAGGATGGCACCGGCGGTGCTGCGGCCGATGCCGGGCAGGGCCAGCAGGGCATCGAAATCACGCGGCAATTCGCCGTCATGCAGCTCGACGCATTGCCTGGCTGCTGCATGCAGATTGCGGGCACGGGCGTAGTAGCCCAGGCCGGCCCAGTGTGCCATCAAGGTGTCGTTGTCGGTGGCGGCCAGGTCGCGCAGCGTTGGGAACGACTGTACGAAGCGCTGGAAATAGGGCGTTGCCGTGGCGACCTGGGTCTGTTGCAGCATTATTTCCGACAGCCACACCCGGTACGGCGAACGCGGATGCTGCCAGGGCAGATCGTGGCGGCCATGCTGGTCGAACCAGGTGAGGAGTTGGCTGGGGAAGTTGGGCATAGGTAAGCGAGGGCGGTGGCTGTCGCGTCCCTTCTCCCTGCGGGAGAAGGTGCCCCGTAGGGGCGGATGAGGGTGCGGTTTCTATCGCTATTGCTGCGCGGAAGCTTCGCTCCTTCGTACCCTCACCCCAACCCCTCTCCCGGCGGGAGAGGGGCTCAGGTCAGGTGCTGCCCAAGGCCTGCGGCAGCAGCGCGTCGACGAAGGCTTCGGCGTCGAACACGCGCAGATCTTCCGGGCGCTCGCCGATGCCGGCAAAACGGATCGGAATGCCAAACTCGCGCGCCAGCGCAAACACCACGCCGCCCTTGGCGGTGCCGTCCAGCTTGGTCACGACCAGGCCGGTGACACCAGCGGCGGCATGGAACTGGCGCAGCTGCGACAGCGCGTTCTGGCCAGTGGTGCCGTCGATCACCATCAGCACTTCGTGCGGCGCGGTGTCGTCGATCTTGCCGAGCACGCGGCGGATCTTGCTCAGCTCGTTCATCAGGCCGGTCTGGGTGTGCAGGCGGCCAGCGGTATCGGCGATCAGCACGCTGGTCCCACGCGCCTTGCCGGCCTGCAGTGCGTCGAATGCAACCGAGGCTGCATCGGCGTTCTGACCCTGCGCGACCACGGCCACGCCATTGCGCTCGCCCCAGATCTGCAACTGGGCGACCGCGGCGGCACGGAAGGTGTCGCCAGCGGCCAGCATCAGGCTGTGGCCCTGATCCTTGAAGCGCTTGGCCAGCTTGCCGATGGTGGTGGTCTTGCCGACGCCGTTGACGCCGACGGTAAGGATCACGAACGGCTTGGCATTGGTGTCGATGACCAGCGGCTTGGCAACCGGCTGCAGCATCGCGATCAGGTCGGCGCGCAGCGCGGCCAGCAGTGCATTGGCATCGGCGAACTCGCGCGACTTCATGCGCTTGCGCAGGTCTTCAACCAGCGCCGTGGTCGCCGGCATGCCAACGTCGGCGGTGATCAGGGCGGTCTCGATCTCATCGAGCAGGTCGTCGTCGAGCTTGGGATTGCGCGAGAACAGGCCGCCGAAGCTGCGCGCGAAGCTGCTGTTGCGCAGGCGATCACGCCAGCCGAGCTTGCCGGCCGGTGCTGCGGGAGCGGCATCGACTGGGATCAGTGCTGCGTCTGAGTCGGGGGAGCTGGGGGCGATGACTTCGGCTACGGCCGGAGCGGGGGCCGGCGCTGCAACTGGAACAATAGGAGCCGGAGCAGCAACAACAGGAGCAGCAACGGGCTCGATGACCTGCGCAGCGATTTCAACGACTGCAGGGGAGGGCGCTTCGGCGGCAGCCGGTGCTTCGATCTGGACTGGTGCTGCAACAGGAACTGCTTCGACTACGACAACTTGTTCGACAACTGGCACGGGTGCTGCAGCGGCTTCGGTTGCAGGCTCTACCGGTGTTTGAGCAGCGATCGGGGCTTCGACCGGCACTTGCGCTGTTTCAGTCTGAATGGGCTCTGCCGGCAGCGGCGCTTGCGCCGACGGTGCCTGCGGGAAGGCGGCGGCCAGTTCCTCAACGCTCAGCGTGGACGGCTTTGCGGGCTGTTGGGCGTCGTCGGTCTTTTTGCGGCGAAAGAAGCTGAACATGAAGGAAAAAGGCCTGAAATCAGATGCCTATTCTACCACTGGCGGTCAGGTGGCCGGCATTGCGGCCTGCGCAAAGGCAGATGACGTCGACGGGCTGGTGGCGTTGATTGAAGCCCCTCTCCCGCTTGCGGGGTGACAGGGGCAGCTCGCGAACCATTGGTTCGCTGCCCATCGAACGCCCTTGCGCCAGGCCAAGGGCCGGGGCGCGGAGCGGGGTGAGGGGAGCGATTTGTAGCTTTGCTGGAAAAGCTTCTGCCGAGCATGGCTCGGCACTACAGGAATTGCCGGGAAGGCCTCTGCCGAGCATGGCTCGGCACTACAGGAATTGCCGGGAAGGCCTCTGCCGAGCATGGCTCGGCACTACAGAGCCCCCTGCCAAACCCTCCCCTTCGCTGCGCGAAAGGGAGGTGGCGGATCATCAGGCCGACAGTTCCAGCAGCAGCTTGTTCAAGCGGCGAACGTAACCGGCCGGATCCTTCAGGCTGTCGCCGGCGGCCAATGCGGCCTGGTCGAACAGCACGTGGGCCAGGTCGTTGAAGCGGTCCATATCGGCCTCCGCATCCAGCTTCTCGATCAGCGGGTGCGCCGGGTTGAACTCGAACACCGGCTTGCTGTCGGGTACCTTCTGGCCGCTGGCTTCCAGGATCTGGCGCATCTGCAGGCCCAGGTCCTGTTCACCGATGGCAAGGATGGCCGGCGAGTCGGTCAGGCGGTGCGAGACGCGCACCTCAGCGACTTCCTCGCCCAGCACGGTCTTCAGGCGCGCGGCCAGGCCTTCCTTGGTCTTGGCGACTTCTTCCTGTGCCTTCTTGTGTTCCTCGGTCTCAAGCTTGCCCAGGTCCAGGTCGCCGCGGGCGATGTCGGCGAAGGACTTGCCGTCGAATTCGTTGAGGTAGCTCATCAGCCACTCATCGATGCGGTCGGTCATTAGCAGTACTTCGATGCCCTTCTTGCGGAACACCTCAAGATGCGGGCTGTCCTTGACCTGCTGGAAGCTCTCGCCGGTCAGGTAGTAGATCTTGTCCTGGCCTTCGATCATGCGGCCGACGTAGTCGGCAAGGGCAACGCTCTGCTCGCCGCTGCCGTCGTGGGTGGAGGCGAAGCGCAGCAGGCCGGCGACCTTCTCGCGGTTGCCATAGTCCTCGGCCGGGCCTTCCTTCAGTACCTGGCCGAAGTTCTTCCAGAAGCCTGCGTATTCCTCCGACTTGTCCTTGGCCAGCTTCTCCAGCATGTCCAGCGAACGCTTGGTCAGCGCCGACTTCATCGAGTCGATCACCGGGCCGGACTGCAGGATCTCACGCGACACGTTCAGCGGCAGGTCGTTGGAATCGACCACGCCCTTGATGAAACGCAGGTACAGCGGCAGGAACTGCTCGGCCTGGTCCATGATGAAAACGCGCTGCACATAGAGCTTCAGGCCCTTGGGTGCGTCGCGGTGGTACAGGTCGTACGGTGCGCGGCCCGGTGTGTACAGCAGCGAGGTGTACTCCAGCTTGCCTTCGACCTTGTTGTGGGTCCAGGCCAGCGGGTCGGTCGGGTCGTGCGCGATGTGCTTGTAGAACTCCTTGTACTCCTCGTCCGTGATCTCGGACTTGGCGCGGGTCCACAGTGCGTTGGCGCGGTTGACGGTTTCCCATTCCGGCGTGGCCGGCTTGTCGGCGTCCTCGCCGTGGTGTTCTTTCTGCAGCTCGATCGGCAGGCCGATGTGGTCGGAGTACTTCTTGATCAGGCTGCGCAGCTGCCAGCCATCGGTATAACTGTCTTCGCCTTCCTTCAGGTGCAGCACGATGCGGGTGCCGCGCTCGGGCTTGTCGATGGTCTCGACCTCGAACTCGCCTTCGCCCCTGGAAGACCAATGCACGCCTTCGCTGGCCGGCAGGCCGGCACGGCGGCTGTAGACGTCGACCTGGTCGGCCACGATGAAGGCCGAATAGAAGCCCACGCCGAACTGGCCGATCAGGTTGGAGTCCTTCTTCTGGTCACCGGACAGGTTCTTCAGGAACTCGGCGGTGCCCGACTTGGCGATGGTGCCGAGGTGGGCGATGGCTTCATCGCGGCTCAGGCCGATGCCGTTGTCGTCGATGGTCAGGGTGCGCGCGGCCGGGTCGGCCTCGATGCGGATGCGCAGCGGCGCGCCGCCTTCGAGCAGCTCGGGCTGGGTCAGCGCTTCGAAGCGCAGCTTGTCGGCGGCGTCGGCGGCATTGGACACCAGCTCGCGCAGGAAAATTTCCTTGTTCGAGTACAGCGAGTGGATCATCAGGTGCAGCAGCTGCTTCACCTCGGTCTGGAAACCGCGGGTTTCCTTGTGATTGGGGGTGCTCATCGGTCGGGGTGCTCCGTTGCTGATGGATCGCGCAGCTGCGCGGTGGCTGCTGCTTGGGTAAGGGTGAATGGGCCAATTTCAAGGTGGGCGCAGCCGGAGCAGGTGCTGGTCTATCATCTGCAGCACTTGGATCTGTTGGATGTAGGCCGCCGATGTATTTGATTTGCCGCGTTTTGTCATTGGCTTTGCTGGTGCGGGCTGGATGAGCCCGGTCCGCGGCAAGGCGCCCGCCGCCAGTGGGCAGGTGCGCATCGTCGGTGGGCGCTGGCGCAATACCCGCTTGCAGGTTCCTGACTTGCCGGGCCTGCGGCCGACCAGCGACCGGGTGCGTGAAACCCTGTTCAACTGGCTGATGCCCAAGCTGCCTGGCGCGCGTGTCCTGGACCTGTTCGCCGGTAGCGGCGCGCTCGGGTTGGAAGCGGTGTCGCGTGGCGCGGCCTCGGCACAGCTGGTGGAGCGCGATCCACAGCTGGTGGCCGCGTTGCGCGCTGTGGTTGGGCGGCTGGGAGCCGGGGCGCAGGTCGAGGTGGTTGCCGGCGATGCCTTGCAATGGCTGGGCAGTGCGCAGCCAACACGGGCTGATCTCGTGTTTCTGGACCCCCCGTTTGCCGCCGGTTTGTGGGAACAGGTGATCGAACGTCTGCCCCGGCACCTGGCTGAAGATGCCTGGCTGTACGTGGAAGCGCCGGTAGACGCGGCGCTGCAGCTGCCGCCGGAATGGCAGTTGCGTCGCGAGGGCAGTACCCGTGAGGTGGCCTATGCCCTCTATCGCCGGGCCGCTGCTACACTTCGCGGCGACATGAACGCGACCGAACCCGCATGACCTCAGCCAATCGCCGCATCGCCGTATACCCGGGCACTTTCGACCCGATCACCAATGGTCATATCGACCTGGTGAACCGTGCCGCGCCGCTGTTCGAAAAGGTGGTGGTCGGCGTGGCGCAGAGCCCGGCCAAGGGCCCGACACTGCCGTTGGAGCTGCGGGTGGCGTTGGCGGTTGAAGCCCTGCAGCACCACGACAACGTGGAAGTGGTCGGCTTCGACACCTTGCTGGCGCATTTTGTGCGCTCGGTGCATGGCGGGGTGCTGCTGCGCGGCCTGCGCGCGGTGTCCGACTTTGAATACGAATTCCAGATGGCGAGCATGAACCGGCATCTGATTCCGGAGGTGGAGACGCTGTTCCTCACCCCCTCCGAGCAGCACAGCTTCATTTCTTCCTCGCTGGTGCGTGAAATCGCCCGGTTGGGTGGGGATGTCTCCGGTTTCGTGCCGGCCACTGTGCTTGAAGCGTTGCGCAAGGCCCGCGAAGCGCGCGGGCAGTAAGCCTTTTCAGTATCACCACTTTTCAACGGGAGAACGATCATGAAAAACACGATGCGCGTGCTGCTTGCCGCCTCGATGGTGCTGGCTGTAACCGCCTGCAAGAAAGAAGAAGCACCGGTAGTCGAGGCGCAGCAGGCGCTGGTCGCCCCGGCCAAGGATGACGACGCAGGTTGGAAGAAGTACCTGCAGGCGGTTGCCGTGCAGAACATGGGCAACATCACCGCCAGCCCGTTCCTGTACTACTTGCCGCCGGAGTCGGATCCGGAATTCGCTGCCAAGTACGACCGTCAGGCAGAGAGTGCTACCGGCGCTATCGGTCGCGGCGTCCAGCCGGGCAACATGCTGGCTTTCGGTTCGTCGGCGTCGGCCAAGATGGCTGACCTGATCGAAGCCAGCTTCAAGGACGTGCAGGCTGATTCGATGAAGGGTGTGCGCGTGGTGTTCATCGGCGATGCCGCTGACAACGCCCGTGTGCAGACCATCGTCAAGCCGACCGGCGCCGACTACGTCTTCGTCGAAGCCAAGTGACGTATTGGTGCGGGGTCGCGTAGCGGCCCCGCACTTTCCAGTGCGTCGTCCCTGCGAAGGCAGGGGGCGCTCTGGCCTTGCTCTGGCCTGAGTTACATCCGCGCAACACGGTCAACGCCCAGAGCCAGCATCGCCACAGGCGGAACGCTGTGGAAGCGGCGGCATTGCCGTCATTCCAGCGCCAGCAAAACCAGTATCCGGTAAGCTTGCTGTCGGTACTGCCCTCGGCAGGCCATGAACAGCAGGACCGATGAACCGGCAGGCGCCGGTTGCAAGCCCCGCTCCGACGGGAACACCGCAACAATGTCTTTGAAAATCAACGAGCTCTGCGTCAACTGTGACGTCTGTGAGCCGGCCTGTCCCAACCAGGCCATCGCAATGGGCGAGACGATCTATGTGATCGATCCGGCCCGTTGTACCGAATGTGTCGGTCATTTCGATGAGCCGCAATGCGTGGTGGTGTGCCCGGTCGAATGCATCGACCCGGACCCGGATATCGTCGAAACCGAAGATCAGCTGCTGGCCAAACTGGCCGGTCTGCAACGCGATCACCCTGAGCTCTACCAATCGGAGAAACCAACGGCATGAAACTCGTTGCCCGTTCCCTGCTGCTGTTCGCACTGGTGTTGTCGCCGGCCGCGTGGGCAGCCGACACCGCACCGGCCCGCGCCGCACACCCCGATGGCGCTGCGATTGCCAGTGGCCATTCGCTGGCGACCCAGGCCGGTATGGAAATCCTTGGCAAGGGCGGTAATGCGTTCGATGCCGCGGTGGCGGTGTCCTCCACCCTGGCCGTGGTCGAGCCGATCAGCTCGGGCCTGGGCGGCGGCGGCTTCTTCCTCCTGCACGACGCCAAGACCGGCAAGGACGTGATGCTGGATGCGCGCGAGACCTCGCCCGAGTCCGCCACGCCCGAGCAGTTCCTGGACAAGAACGGCAACCTGGACCGTGACCGTTCGGTCAATGGCCCATGGTCGGCCGGCATCCCCGGCCTGCCGGCGGCGCTGGTGAAGCTGGCGCGCGAGCACGGCAAGTTGCCGCTGAGCGAGTCGCTGGCACCGGCGATCCGCGTCGCCACCGATGGTTTCCCGGTGTATGCACGCATGGCCCGTGGCTATGCCAGCCGTCGTGAGGTGATGGACCGTTATCCGGGCACCCGTGAGGTCTACCTGCGCAACGGCAAGCCGATTGCCGAGGGCGACATCTTCAAGCAGCCAGAGCTGGCGCATACGCTGCAACTGCTGGCGACCAATGGCTTTGATGGCTTCTACCGCGGCGAGACCGGGCGCAAGCTGCTGGCCGGCGTGAAGCAGGCTGGCGGCCGCTGGACCGCCGAGGAGCTGGCTGGCTATACGGTCAAGACCCGTGAGCCGATCGTGTTCAACTACCGTGGCTGGAAGATCACCACCGCCTCGCCGCCGTCCTCCGGTGGCATTGCGCTGGCCTCGATGCTGCAGATCCTGGAGCCCTGGGATCTGAGCAAGATGGATCAGGCGCACAGCACCCATCTGGTAGTGGAAGCGATGCGTCGTGCCTATCGCGACCGAACCTTCTTCCTCGGCGATCCTGACTTTGTCGATATCCCGCAGAAGGTGCTGACCAGCCGTGATTATGCGCAGGGCCTGCGCGCCACCATCCATCCGGAAAAGGCCACGCCCAGCGACCTGTTGTCGGGCAACCCGACGCCGCTGGAAGATGACGAGACCACCCATTTCTCGATCATCGACAATGAAGGCAACCGCGTTGGTGGCACCCAGACGGTGAACTTGCTGTACGGCTCGGGTCTGATCCCGGCCGGCACCGGCGTGCTGCTGAACAACGAGATGGACGACTTCGCGTTGAAGCCGGGCACGCCCAACGCCTTCGGCGTGATGGGCTATGCGGCCAACGCGCCGGCCAAGGGCAAGCGCATGCTCAGCTCGATGACGCCGACCTTCATGGAGAACGACGATAAGGTCGTGGTGATTGGCACGCCAGGCGGCAGCCGCATCATCACGATGGTCCTGCTCGGCATCCTCGGCTACGACGCTGGCCTGGACGCACAGCAGGTAGCTGCCTTGCCGCGTTATCACCACCAATGGTTGCCGGATGAGATTTCGGCGGAGACCGGTGCGTTCTCGCCGGAGGTCGCCAAGCAGTTGCAGGCAATGGGCCACAAGGTTGAGCTGCCGGGTGATTCGGCCGAAGGCGGCCGCGGTTCCAGCCACGTCTGGGGCAACCTGCAGACAGTGGAGTGGGATCGCCGCAGCAATGTACTCAGCGGTGGCAGTGATCCGCGCAACCCGGTTGGTAGCGCCGAGGTTCGCAAGTCAGGCAAGGCTGACTAAGCAAAACATGAAACCCCGCTTCGGCGGGGTTTTTTTATACGTGCCGTCATTCTTGCGCTCGTTCTGGTACTTCCTGTTGCAGGAATCGCTCGGCCAGTCATGGATTCTTCGCACCGTGCGCGGACGTTCTTCGAGCGCTCGAAGTGGAGCCGGCGCTGGAAATGCTTGGTGCCGATCGCGCGGCATTGAACGGTACCGGCATGCTGGACGCAGTGTGTTGAAGGAAGTCAGAAGTGGTAGATGAAAGCGACCGACTGTTCCAGTTGGTTGCGGTTGCCGTACTGGGTGACAAGTGGGCTTTGTGCAGCGTTGCCCAACAGGTGTGCGTACTCCAGCGATGCAGCAATACCCGTGTGTTGGCTGGTAGGCAAAAAAACAGAGTAGTTGAGCGAAACCTGCTGACTGCCGCTGCCAGGGTTCCATTGTGAGGTGCCCAGTGCTGCCGCCGATGATGCCGACAGCCCGAAGAATCGCTGCATCGCCGAGCGGTTCATCGCACGCCAGTCGATGGTCAGCGAGTGTTCGATGTACCAGATCCTGGGCAGGTCATAGTCGAGATACAGGTTGAGGTAAGCGCCACTGCCAGTGAGGTCATGGCTGAGTTTTGCGCCCAGCGCGGTGTGCTGTGAGAACTGGTATTCGGTGTATACGCCGCCATGCACGCGCGGTGAAAGACTGGGTATCTTGCCTGACAGCGCGGCCCCCATATCCGAATGGCTGCGGCCCCAGAGGTAGTCGCCGTAGATTCCAAGCTCCCAGGGGCCCTGGTGCGGCAGGTGCAGGGTGAGGCCATCGGTACTGGACAACTCACCGATGCCCGGCTTTTCGATATCAAAAAAAGGCAGCGGTTGCCATTGGTCACTGTTGGAACCCAGCCAGTTTGGCGTGCGCTGCGCGGCAATGCCGATTGCGGCTGTCATGGCCGTGCTTTGAGTGTCGCTCTGGCCTGCGTGTGCCTGGTTGAACGGAAGGCAAAGAACACTGCTGGCGAGCAGCAGGCCGACTGGCGAGGTGTGTGGGTGGGGCTTGCCCATGATGGTGAACGCTCGGAAATGGAATCGGCGTTGACCATGCTAATCGTCCAAAGGTTCCTTCCTGATGAGGCCGATGTCGGAGCTTTGTCGGGGCGCGCCTAACCCTTGGATGAACGCGACAGCACGGCCGGAGTGCAGAAAG
This sequence comes from Stenotrophomonas sp. STEN021, assembly GCF_056760175.1. Lineage (NCBI taxonomy): Bacteria > Pseudomonadati > Pseudomonadota > Gammaproteobacteria > Lysobacterales > Lysobacteraceae > Stenotrophomonas > Stenotrophomonas sp. STEN021. The sequence goes on from NZ_JBRREH010000001.1 coordinate 61,588, forward strand.
GCGGCTGAAAGAAAGCGCGCCTAGAGTCGCTCCTGTCCGGAAATGCCGGGCGCAACGGCGACGGGTCATGACCCCTGCAAGGCCAGCGGAGCATCGGATGCAGTGGAAAATTCTGTGTGACTTCGATGGGACGGTGAGCGTCGAAGATGTCATCGACTCTTTGCTGTGCGAGTACGGCCGCCCCGGCTGGCAGGCGCTGGAGGACGATTGGCGGGCAGGTCTTATCGGCTCGCGGCAGTGCATGCAAGGGCAGGTCGAGTTGTTGGAGCTGGATCGCAAATGCCTGGACAGGCACCTGGACCAGGTGCGCATCGATCACGGCTTCCCCGCGTTTGCACGACACACACGTGAAAACGGGGTGCCGCTGCGCATCGTCAGCGATGGGCTGGACTACGCGATCGACCGCATCCTGCTGCGACATGATCTGCAATGGTTGCCGGTGGCCGCCAATCATCTTGTTGCCGTGGGCGACAAGCAATGGACGCTGGAATCACCGCTGCAGGCAGATGGGTGTCGCAGCGGAACCTGCAAATGCAGGTTTGCCAGCTCAGCTGCCAGGGACGCTGGTGAGCGCGTGTTGCTGATCGGCGATGGTGCATCCGATTTCTGCGTTGCCAACCGTGTCGACTTTGTATTCGCCAAGAATCGCCTGGTGGAGCACTGCCGTGCAGCGGGCATTCCCTATGTCGCCATCAGTTGCTTTGAAGAGGCGCAGGCATTGCTGCCGGAGTTGCTGGCCGGTCGCCTTGACCATCTGCTGCAGCCCTGCGCTGTGCCGGCCTTGGTCTGAAATTCCGCACAGGCCTTCGTGTACTCGCTGAACCCTAACCTTCAGGTATGCCAATGAATATATTCGACAAGAACATTGCCCCGGAAATGTCCGACGCCATGCTGCTGCAGGATGAAGCGCGCTACAGCTCATTCGGCGACACGGTTCACTATGTGGATCCACCGAAGGTATTTCATCGCTGTGAAGGCAGCTATATGTTCGATGCGCAGGGCACCCCTTATCTGGATCTGCAGATGTGGTATTCGGCCTGCAATTTCGGCTACTCCAACAAGCGTCTGAATGATGCGCTGAAGGATCAGATCGATCAGCTGCCGCAGGTCGCCAGCCAGTACCTGCACCCGACTCGCGTGCAACTGGCAAAGACCATCGCGTTGGGGGTCAAGGATCGGTTCGGCCTGGATGGACGGGTTCACTTCAATGTGGGTGGCGCGCAGGCGATCGAGGATTCGCTGAAGATCGTGCGCAATGCGCGTGGCGGAAAGAGCCTGATGTTCGCTTTCGAAGGTGGCTACCATGGCCGTACCCTGGGCGCTTCATCGATCACTTCCAGTTATCGTTATCGTCGCCGCTATGGGCATTTTGGCGAGCGCGCGATGTTCATCCCGTTCCCGTATCCGTTCCGCCGGCCCAGGCATCTTACGCCGGAGGAATACGCGGAGCAGTGTGTGTACCAGTTCGAGCGGCTGTTCGAGAGCGAGTACAACGGTGTCTGGGACCCAAAGGTTGGGCAGGCAGAGTACGCCGCTTTCTACGTCGAGCCTATCCAGGGTACCGGCGGCTATGTGATTCCGCCGCGCAACTTCTTCACTGGCCTGAAGCGGGTATTGGACAAGTACGGCATCTTGATGGTTGTCGATGAGATCCAGATGGGTTTCTGGCGCACCGGGAAGCTGTGGTCGATCGAGCATTTTGGCGTCGAACCCGATGTGTTGGTGTTCGGTAAGGCCTTGACCAATGGCTTGAACCCATTGTCTGGGTTGTGGGCGCGCGAGGAGTTGATCAATCCCACGATTTTCCCGCCGGGGTCCACCCACTCCACCTTCAACTCCAATCCACTGGGTACGCGGCTGGGCCTTGAAGTGCTCAAGCTCGGCAAGGAAATGGACTACGAGCGCACCGTTCCGGAGAAGGGAGCCTACTTCCTTGATGGATTGCGCGGTCTGCAGAAGAAGCATCCTGAGATCGGTGATGTCGACGGACTGGGCTTGGCCCTGCGTGCAGAAATCTGCACCGCTGATGGCTTCACGCCGAACCGCGAGCTGCTGGATCGAATGGTGGACATCGGCTTGGCCGGTGATCTGCTGCACGACGGAAAGCGGATGGGCTTGGTGCTGGATGTTGGCGGTTGGTACAAAAACGTCATTACCTTTGCGCCCTCGCTGGACATCAGCTACGCGGAGATCGACACGGCCATGGCCTTGCTTGACCAGCTCATCCAGAAGGCGAAGTAGTTCCCTCATTGACGGTGTTCGCAACCCAGGAGAATCCGACATGAATTCCAGCTACGACCGCGACAGCGTGCGTGACGCGATCAATCAACTCGTCATCGCCCATATGCCGGCTGATTTCGACGCAAACTTGCTTACCCCGCAGGCAACGTTGACCGACGTAGGGGTGGCTTCACTGGATGCGGTTGAGCTCATCTTCGATATCGAGGAGAAGTTCAATATCACCTTCCCGGATGCGCGTGCAGACAGCCTGGGCAGTGACACGTTGCAGGACCTGGTGGACCTGGTGATGCAGGCGCTGCAGGCACAAGGCCCTGCAGTAGTCGGTGCCTGACGGTGGGCACGGCGCAGCAACGCGTGGTGATTACCGGCATGGGGGCAGTCAGCGCTTTCGGCCTGGGAGTGGATGCGTTGTGGGCTGGGCTGAGTGAAGGGCGTTCGGCAATCGCAGCGCTGCGCCATATGCGCGCGGCGGAACTGAAGGTGACTGTGGCAGCGCAGGTGCCAGAGAGCTACCAGCCCGAAGCGCACTTCAGCCGCGAGTTGCTGCCGCAACTGGACCGCGTGTCGCAATTGGCGATGCTCGCGGCAGATGAAGCCGTGCGCAGTTCTGGTATCGATTTCTCCGTGGCAGGGACCGCAGAGCGCAGTGGCTGCATCATCGGTAGCGGTGTTGGTGGCGAGGCCACCCAGGATGAGCAGTACCGGCGCTTGTATGCGGAAAACGCGCAGCGTCTGCACCCGCTCACCATTGTCCGGGCAATGGCCAACGCAGCTGCGAGCCAGATCAGCATGCGTCACGGTCTGCACGGCCCGGGCTTTGTGGTGGCCAGCGCTTGCGCGTCGAGCAATCATGCCATCGGCCAAGCGCTGCAGCTGATCCGTGCTGGAGTGATGGAGGTGGGCGTGGTCGGCGGCAGCGAGGCGTGCCTGGGCTTCGGTACGCTGCGCGCATGGGAGGCGATGCGGGTGCTGGCTGACGATACCTGCCGTCCATTCAGTGCCAATCGACGTGGCTTGGTGCTGGCTGAGGGTGCGGGCGTATTCGTGATGGAGTCATTGGCGCATGCGCAGGCGCGCGGTGCCACGATACTGGCCGAGCTTGCGGGCGTTGGCATGAGCTCGGATGCCGGCGACATCGTGGCGCCGGACATGAAAGGCGCCACAATGGCAATGCAGCGGGCGCTGCAGGATGCACGGCTGCGCCCTGACCAGGTTGACTACATCAACGCACATGGCACCGCGACGCAGGCAAATGATCTGAACGAAACACAGGCGATAAAGCAGGTGTTTGGTGGTGCAGCAGGGGCGCCCTTGGTGTCGGCGACCAAATCCATGCACGGCCATGCGCTGGGTGCATCCGGGGCATTGGAGTTGGTGGCGGTACTGTGCGCGATGCGCGACGGTCTTGTTCCGCCCACGGCAAATCTTGATCAGCCGGATCCTCAATGTGATCTTGACTATGTAGCCAATGCCGCGCGTTCTGTGCCGGTAACTGCCGCGCTGAGCAATTCGTTCGCTTTCGGCGGTTTGAATGCCGTGCTCGCGCTGCGTCGGATCTAGACCGGCATGGGCATCCGCTATGAGTCGGCACTGGAGCCCGCCAGTCTGGTGCGGCAGTTTGTCGATCATCCTCCAGAGGGCTTCGAGGCTTCGCTGACGGCGCAGGGCATCCCTGTTTTTGTCGCCGACTACGACTTGATGACCACGTTGGATGAGGCCGTCAGCAGGCGCTTGCGGAAGCTGCCGGGCTACGCTTCCTGGCAGCACCATCTGCGCTGGAAGACGTGCTTTGTTGGCTGCACCACCACCGAATACCTGCCATTGCCGCATGCGTCGGCAGAAGAGACGGTTGCCGGGCTTCTGGGGCACTACGGCCGGCGTTGCAGGTTGTTGGTGATGAAGGACATCGCTGTGGAGTCGCCGCTGCTCGATGCCAGGGCAAATCACAGCAGCGCAGCGCTGGTGACGGCACTGCAGCGCAATGGCTTTGTGCTGTTGGAGGGCATGCCGTTGGCCTGGTTGGCGATCGATTTCCGGTCGATTGATGAATACCTGCAACGGCTGAGCAGCAGCCGTAGAAAGGACATGCGGCGCAAGCTCAAGGCCCGTGAAGGCCTTGATATCCGTTGTGCGGAGACCGGTGACGCATGGTTCAATGCCGAATCGATAGCGCAATGCTACGACCTGTACCTGAGTGTACATGCGCAGAGTGAGGTGCACTTCGATCTTCTTTCCAGGCAATTCTTTGATGCCTTGCTGCGCGACCGAAGCAGTGGCGGACGCATGTTCCTGTACTTCGCGCAGGAACAGTTGATCGGCTGGAACCTGTGCTACGTCTATGAGGGAAAGCTGGTCGACAAGTACATCGGCTTGCGTTATCCGCAAGCCAGGCAGTTCAATCTGTACTTCGTCAGCTGGGTGCATAACCTCCAGTACGCGCTGGATGAAGGCTTGAGCCATTATGTCGCCGGTTGGACGGACTCGCGCATCAAACGCCAGCTGGGTGCAACGCTTACCTCTACCTGGCATGCGGTGTGGGTGCGCAATGGCGTGTTGCGGCCACTGTTGCGGCGGTGCGCAAGGTTCTTCCAGAAAGAGGCCGATGGTGGTGGCTGAGCCTGGCACAAACGCGGTGATCCTGGATCTGGATGCTGCGGTGCTGCCGCTGGCGCGGACAGATACCGTGGATATGCGTGCATGGCAGGAAGAGCTGCGCTTTGCCTGCAGCCGTTCCACGCTCAAACGCGCCTTCCGCTTCATCGACCAGCAGCTGCCGCAGCAGCATGGCCCTGTACTGATCGGCAGTGGCGACTTCCATCACCTGAGCTATCCGTTGCTGCAGCGTATGTCTGGTGGGGCGCGGTTCCAACTGGTGGTATTGGACAACCACCCGGACAATATGCGCTATCCGTTCGGAATCCACTGCGGTTCGTGGATAGGCTGGGCCGCTGCACTGCCGCAGATCAGCCATGTGCACGTGGTTGGCATAACCTCGGCCGATATCGGCCGCGCGCACGCTTGGGAGAATCGGCTTGGGCCGCTGCTGCGTGGCCGGCTCAGCTACTGGAGCGTCGGTGTGGATGTGTCCTGGGCGCGCTGGCTGGGGCTGGATGGCTGCTTTCGCCAGTTCGACGACGCTGACAGCCTGGTTCATGCGTTCATCGACGAGCAGCGGCAGCAGCCGCAGCCGAGCTATCTGTCCATCGACAAGGATGTCTTTGCTACCGAGGTCGCACGCACCAACTGGGACCAGGGGTGTTTCCAGTTGCCCCATGCGCAGGCGGTCATCGCCTGCCTGCGGCGCGGTGGCCTGGTTGGCAGCGATATCACCGGCGAGGTATCGCAATACCGCTATCGGAGTCGTTTGAAGCGCCTGATGTCGGCGTTGGACGGGCAGCCGATCATTCCCGACACGCAGTTGCGCGACTGGCAGCTGCAACAGCGTGACGTCAACCAACAGTTGCTGGCCGCCCTGGTGGCTCCGGCAACGGCGCGGGGTATGTGAATGGACCCGCATGGCTGGCTGCTGGTGGCATGGCTTGCCGAGCATTGGGTTGCGCCGGTGTTGCAGTGGCTTGGACGTCACGATGATCCGCGTGATATCGCGGTTGCGCTGCTGCTGACAGCGTTGCAGTTGAGCTTGATTGCCGGCGTGTTCCGGCCGCTGGAAAGCCTATGGCCGGCTGAGCGTTGGAGTGATCGGCGCCTGACCCGTATCGACCGCACGTATACCTTGCTGATGTTACTCGGCCTGTTTCCGCTCTTCAGCTACCTGGTGTTGTCGCCGCTGGCCTCGATGGGTGAGGGCGTCGCCACTGCAACCACCACCGTGCATGGGCTGCGACGCTGGGTGCCGTGGTTCCAGCAGCATCCTCTGTTGTTGTTTGCGGTGTATTACCTGCTGTATGACTTCGTCTACTACTGGATGCATCGCGCTCAACACGCCATCCCATGGTGGTGGGCGCTGCACAGCCTGCACCATAGCCAACGTCAGCTCAGTTGCTGGTCCAACGATCGCGGCAGCTATCTCGACGGTGTGCTGCAGTCCTTCGTCCTAGCCGGTGTCGGCCTGCTGGCGGGCGTCGAGGTCGATGAGTTTGCCGCGTTGATGCTGCTGGGCGAGCTGGTGCAGAACTATTCCCATACCAATATCCGCTTTGGCTTTGGTCGTTACGGAAGTCGCTTGCTGGTTGACCCATTGTTTCATCGCTTGCACCACATGGTGGTGGACCCGCAGCGGCCTGGCTTGCACAACTGCAATTTTGCACAGGTTTTTTCGTTCTGGGATATCGCCTTCGGTACCTGGCTGTACGACGAGCCGGTGCGGCCTACCGGTGTCGCCGACCCGGTGGTGGATGCCGACAACGAGCGTGGTCTGGTTGCAATGCAGTGGCATGCGGTGCGCCGCTTCTGGGGTTGTGTGACGCAGCCGCTGGGCTGGAAGTTCGGCGAGGTCTCCTTCACAGAGGATTGCCAACCCGTTGCGGTGCATCGAGCGGACCCGATGGCGACGGGCGTGAGTGAAGCTGGCAGGGTCGAACCCGACGCTGCGGCCGATTCCTAGCTGTTGCTGACAAGCACATCCTCCAGTACCGCAAGGATGCGCTTGAAACGTGCTTCATCCAGCCATGCGCTGTTGCCGATGGTCAAAGCCCGCGCAGCCAATGCGCGAGCATTGGGCGCCGTTGTGTTGCCATCCTCCAATAGCGGCTGTAGGTAGGCATAGTCGGGCAGGGCATGCACGAACATGCAGCTGACGCCCAAACCTTGCGTCCACAGGCGACTCAAAACCGCATCGCGATGATCCGGATTTTCGAAGTACAGCAGCAGCACGGGCCACACGCCCTCATCGCCCGGCCGGTCGCCAAGTACCCGCAGGTTCGGCAGGTGGTTGAGCCGTGAGCGCCAATGCGCCGCGCGTTCGCGTCCACTGTGCAGCAGGGCAGGCAGCCGTGCTGCTGCCCTGTGGCCGATGTTCTGGCGCCAACGACTGACCCGGTGACGCGGAATCTGCAGCGGGAATACATCGCCGACAGCATCTTCGGCGTGGCCAGCGGCCAATGCAGCGCGCAGCGGCTTGCCATAGACGAAGGGCAGCAGGCGTGGCCGGTAGCAGACCGCCAGGCCCAGCAGTTGGACACAGCGGCGCAGCTCCAAACGCCATTGGTGGTCGATCTCGCGTTGCGAGGTGAGCTTCAGCTCCTGTTGCAGCCCGGGATTGTTGCTGAACAACAAGCCACCTTCATAGAGGCTGAGTCCCTTGCCAGCAGCCAGGCTGAAGAATGCGATGTCTGCATGCAGGCCTACGCTGCGGCCCTGGCTGAACGCTCCCAGCGCTTGCGCGGCATCCTCGATTACATAGGCGCCATGATGATGCGCGATGGCACGGGCGGTGACGACATCGGCAACACGCCCGCCCAGATGAGTGGGCAACACCGCCAGTGTATTTGCATCACAGAGCCGGGCCAGTTGTATCGGGTCCATGTCCAGCTGCCCGAGCTGCAGGTCGCATAGGCGTAATTGCAGGCCAAGCGTATGCACGGCAATGGCGACCAACGGGCAGGTATAGGCGGGAAGGACTACTGCAGTGCGGTCTGGATGCAGGCGCTGCAGGGTGCGTAGTGCCACCCACAGAGCGGACGTGCCCGAGCATTCCAGTTGCATTTCGGGCGTATTGAACAAACGTGCCACGGTTTTGCCAAGCGCCTCACCACCGGGCAGGAAGTCGCGCCAACGCAGCGCCAGGCCTGCTGTCGGTGGCAGCTCAGTGGTCGGGGCGGACATCGGCTGGTTCCGCTGCGTGCGGGTCTCGCGACTCGGCCACGCCCAGACAGATGATGCCGGTCACAATCAGCAACGCTCCCAGAACATGCACCAGCCCGAGGGGTTCCTGCAGCAACCAAGCCGAGAGCAACAGCACGCTGACGACTTCCAGGTGTGAGGCGGCAAACGCGGGGCCGATAGGGGCATGCTTGAGCAGGCTCATCCAGGTAAAGAATGCGCCGACGTAGCCAAGAATTGCGCCGTACACCCAAGGCTGCGCCAATACCCTCAGTATCCAGGCGCTGCTGGCTTCGACCGGCAAAGCGGCATCCCCGGCCAGCTTGAAACAGAGTTGGGCAACGGTGTCGAAAGCCATCAGCAAGGGGAAACCCAGCAGGTACAGGCGCTTCATCCCGCCGCTCCCACCACGGCGACACCGAGACTGACCAACAGCATGCCTGCCACCCGCAGGCGGGTGAGACGCTCCTTGAACAGGAAGCGTCCAGCCAGCATCAGCGCGACGATGTTGATGGAGCCCAGCAGCACGCCACGCGACAGCGGTACCAGCGAGAGGAAGGCAATCCAGGCGACGAACTCGAGCACATAGCAGGCGATGCCAATCCCCAGCCACGGCCGGCTCAGCATGTGTTTCCAGCGTGCGATGCCATCACCTGCATCGGGGTCGGAAGCGGCGGCCTTGAAGGCCAGCTGGCCCGCCGTGTCGAGTACCACGTTGAGCAACCACAAGCTGATGACCAGGGCCGACATGTCAGGCCGCGTCGGCGAGGCGGCGTTGCGCGGCGATGGTGCTGAAGAAGCGCGCACTGTGTTCGATCAGCAAGCGTCGTTCGCGGTCGATGGTGATCATGTGGTAGCTGTTGTCCAGGATCAGCAGTTCGCTGGGGCCGCTGATTTTGGCCGCGACCAGATTGGCGTTGTCCAGGCTGGCGATGTCGTCCTCGCGGGCGTGCGCGATCAGGCAGGGGGCGATGATGTCGGGCAGCAACGGTTTGACCCAGGCCGAAAGCTGGTACATCTCGGCCAATGCCGGCCAGGGATTGCCGGCCAGGCCGGCGGCGGCGCTGTCGCCGGCCAGCATGGACGCGCTGACCTGGGCGCGGATACGCTCATCGCGCAGGCCATAGGGCGGAGCTTCCATGAACATGCGGCTGCGACCGATGCCCAGGCGCTTGAACCAGGGCAGCAGGAAGGACAGTTTTGCCACGCGGGGAATGTTCCAGCCGTCATAGCGGAAGGTGGCGCCGTAGACACCTACGCCGTTCACCCAGTCCGGGCGCTTGGCAGCCAGCGCCAGTGCCAGTACGGCGCCCATCGACAGGCCGCCCACGAACAGATTGTCGACTTTGCCGCGCAACGCGTCGGCTGCGCGCTCAACGCCGGCATACCAGTCCTGCCAGCGAGTGGCCACAAGCTCCTCGATGCTGCCGCAATGACCGGGCAACTGCACGCCGTGTACGGTGAAACCGGCATTGGCCAGACCCTTGCCGAGCAGGCGCATCTCCATCGGCGTGCCGGTCAGGCCATGGATCAGCAGGATGCCGTCGCGGCCACCCTCGAAATAGAACTCCTGTGCTGCGGGTGTTGTCACGATGTCACCTTGCAAGTGGATGCTGCCAGCATCGCAAGCCGGGTTTTCCCCAACCTTTCAGGGTGAACTGCGGGTCATTGTCGCTTCAGCCTGGGCAGCAGGATTGCCACTTTCAGGCCATGCGGCTTGCAGGGCTGGTACTGGATACGGCCATGCAGGTGCTCAACAGCCTCACGGGCAATCGCCAAGCCCAGTCCGGTGCCGCTGTGTTGGGTGCCGGGCGCACGGAAAAAGCGCTCGCCCAGCCGGGCTAGCAAGCCTTCGGCGACACCAGGGCCATCGTCTTCCACGTACAGCTCAACATCCTCGCCCAAGGCATTCAAGCCGACGGTGACGGTGCTCGAGGAGCCGGCGTAACGCAGTGCGTTGTCGATCAGGTTGTCCAGCACTTCCTGCAAGGACGGTGCGTGACCGAGGACCAGAAGTGGCCCGGTTTTGGCGGGGTGATAGCCCAGGTCAACGCCGCTGCGGATCGCTTCCGGCACCCGGCTGGCGACCCAGTCCGGAACCAGGGCGGACAGGTTCAACGGCTCCAGATTGATCGGTGAGGTCTGTGCGCGGGTCATCGCCAGCAGCTGGGTGGACACCCGTGCGGTGCGCTGATTGAGCTTGCGTACGTGCTCCAGCGCTTCGTTGCGGCTTTTTTCATCGGTTGCCGCCAAGGCTTGGTCGACATGCAGGCTGATGCCGGCCAAGGGGGTGCGCAGCTGGTGCGCGGCATCGGCGACGAACCGTTCCTGTGCTTCAATCATGGAAGCCAAACGGCCGAACAGGCCATCGATGGTTTCTATCAGTGGCAGGATTTCGCGTGGTACATCGGGGGTTGAAATAGGCGCAAGCTCGCGGTTGCGGCTGGCCAGGCGACGTGTCAGCGGGTCGATGATTTTCAGGCCGTGATTCACCCCGAACCAGACCAGGGCCATGATGCACAGCGCCTGCAGCAACATCATCGGGATGGTGATCATCAGGATCTCCTGCGCCCGGTGGCGGCGATCGGCGAAGGTTTCGGCGACGGTCACCGCCAGATGATCGCCGGGATCGGTACTGGTCTGGATGCAGGACGTCGCCAAGCGCACCTTCTGGCCGTTCAGGTGTCCGCTGTACAGCAAAGAACGTTGGTTGCTGCAGTCCTGCGATTTTGCCAGTTGGCTGAAGTCCGCATTACTGCTCAGGGTGCCGTACTTGTGGCTGTCCACGTTGAAGTAGCGGTGACCATCGGGATCGTACTCAAGCAGGAAGCGCGCCTGCGGTGACAACTCGGTGCTGACCGGCATGGTCTTGAGCATCTGGGCGAAGGATTCGGTGTCTTCGGCCAGGTTGCGATCATGGATGCTGTTGGAATAGGACAGGGCGATGCGATACGTCAGCACCGCGTTCAACATCAGCAACGCCAGAATCGGCAACGCCAGAAAAGCCAGCAGCCGCCGCCGCAGGCTGGGCCGCTGTTTTATTTTCATTGCTCGGCCGGCTCGATCTGCTCGAGCATGTAACCAAGTCCTCGCACGGTGCGGATTCCCATGCCGCCACTATTCAGTTTGCGTCGCAGACGGTGCAGGGCGATGTCCAGGCCGTTGTCGGTCAGCTCTTCGTCCCAGTTGCACAGAGCGTCAATCAACTGTGCGCGGGAGCTGATCTTGTCGGGGCGCGTTGCCAGTGCAGACAGCAAGCCGAACTCGCGTCCGGTCAGCTCCAGTGCCTGCTCATCTATCCAGGCGCGGTGGCCTGGCAGGTCCAGTCGCATCCGCCCAATGCGCAGTTCCGGGTTGCCCGCGCTGGTAACCCGGCGCAACTGGGCACGTACCCGTGCGTCCAGTTCGTCCACCGCAAAAGGCTTGATCAGGTAGTCGTCCGCGCCAAGGTCCAATGTCTGGATGCGCTCCTGCAAGCCGTCACGGGCGGTGATGACCAGTACCGGCATTTGCTTGCCGCGCTGCCGCAGGCGTTGCAGGACGAGTCGGCCGTCTACGCTGGGCAGACCCAGATCGAGGATGAGCAGGTCGTATTCGGTGCTGGCGAGGGCCGCTTCGGCCTTGGCGCCATCGTTGGCGTGGTCCACCGCGTGCCCCTGCCGTTGCAGGGAGGCGCGCACACCGGCGGCGATGTCGCTGTCATCTTCTGCAACCAGGATCCGCATGCCAACCGTCCTCCACTTTCCATTGGGGGATGTTGCTGGAGCGTCTGTTCAGACGCTGTCATTGCCACCCCGGCCTGCCTGGGCCGGAGTATCGCTGATCTTGGCTTTCTGCCTGCTTTCAGGACTGCGGGCCAGTACTGCCTCGCGGTGGGCGATATAGGCGTTTGCACCGAGGATGATCAGGGCGCCGGTGACCGTCCAGCGGTCCAGTGTTTCTCCGAACAACAGCCAGCCCACCACCACCACCAAGGGCAGCTGGGTGAAGCTGATCGGAGTGAGTGCGGAGACTTCGCCCAGCTTGAGCGCACGGGTCCATAGCAGCTGGCCCAGGGTGCCCATCACCCCGGTTGCCACCAACCACAGCCAGGCGATGCCGGTTGGCCAGACCCAGACGAACAAGGCCGGAATCAAGGACAGCGGCACCCAGAACACATAGGTGTAGAACACCACGGTGTCGGGGCCATCAATGCGGGTGAGCTGCTTGATCTGGATCGCCACCAGCGCGCTGAGCACTGCCGCCAGCACGGCGATCAGACTGCCGAGCTCAAAGCTGTGCGCGCCCGGGCGCACGATCACCAGCACGCCGATGAAGCCGGCGATCACCGCGGCCCAGCGGCGAAAGCGGACCTTCTCGCCCAGCCACAAGACCGCGGCGATGGTGACAAACAACGGCGTGGAATAGGACAGGGAGATAGCCTGCGACAGTGGCAGGTGGCCAATCGCCCAGAAGCCACACAGCATCGAGGCCAGGCCAATCGCGCTACGCAGGAAATAGCGTGGCAACTGCTGGGTACGCAACGACGCATGGCCGGGCCGCAGCAGCATCGGCAACAGCGCCAGCAGGCCGAAGCTGTTGCGGAAGAACGCCACTTCCTGGGTGGGCACGAAGGCGGTGGCCAGGCGGATGCCGATGGCCATCAGGCCGAAGGCCATGGCACTGCCGAACATCAGCAGGGCCGCGCGCATTGCAGTGGAACGGGGTGCAGCCAAGGCAGTGTTCACCAGCGGGCGCCGACCAACCTGGGCTCGGGTTCAATGGGCACACCGAAGGTTTCCAGCACGGCCGCCGACACCCTTCGCGCAAACGCCAGCAACTCGGCGCCGGTGGCATTGCCGTGGTTGACCAACACCAGCGCGTGATTGGGCGAGACGCCGGCGTCACCGTCACGCTGGCCCTTGAAGCCGGCCTTCTCGATCATCCATGCCGCCGACACCTTGCGGTTGCTGGCATCGTTGCCGGGGAACACCGGCAGCTCGGGATAGTGCTGCAACAGCACGTTGATCTGTTCCAGCGGCAGGATCGGGTTCTTGAAGAAGCTGCCGGCGTTGCCGAGTACATCCGGATCCGGCAGCTTGCGTTGACGGATGGCAATGACCGCATTGGCGACGTCGGCCGAGACCGGGAATTCGATTCCCATCGTCTGCAGTTCCTCGCGGATGCCGGCGTAGTCCAGCTGCAGTTCGTGCAGCAGCGGCAGGCGGAACTCGACGGCGGTGATCAGGTAGCGATCTGCCTCGTGCTTGAACAGACTGTCGCGGTAGCCGAAGCGGCAGGCTTCCTGATCCAACCGCACCCAGACCTTTTCCTGTCGGTCCCAGGCCTCGACGACCTGGATGAACTCACCGACCTGTGCGCCATAGGCGCCGATGTTCTGGATCGGTGCGGCACCGACGGTGCCGGGAATCAGTGCCAGGTTCTCAAGCCCGGACAGGCCTTCGTTCAAGGACCACATCACCAGCTCGTGCCAGATCACGCCGGCGCCCGCACGGACGATGGTGTGGTCGGCACGGTGTTCCAGCGCGCTGATTTCGCGGTTGTCGAACACCAGCACCACATCTTCGGGATCGGCGGCCAGCAGCACGTTGCTGCCGCAGCCCAGCACCAACAAGTCTGCTTCGCCGATGGCAGCCAGCGCTTCAGGCAGGGCGATAGGATCGGCGATACGCAGCATGCGCGGAGCATGGGCGTCGACGTGGAAGGTATTGAGGTGGCGCAGTGGAGCGTTCTCGGTCAGCGACCAAGCCGGGGAAACGTTCGTCATAGCGGTGCGACGGCGCCTCCTGACGGGGACTCGCGACGGCGGCGGATGGCATTCACGCAATCGCCGACCAGGCTTGGCCCCTGGAAGATCAGCCCGCTATAGCATTGCACCAGCGTTGCACCTGCAGCCATTTTGGCAACGGCGTCGGCGCCGGAACTGATGCCGCCGACACCGATCAAGGGCACCGACTCGGGCAGGCGCGCACGCAGGCGTCGCAACACCAGGGTGGATTGGCCCAGCAATGGAGCGCCGGACAGGCCGCCGATTTCCCTGGATAACGGATCGGTTTCGACCCCGGAGCGGGCGATGGTGGTGTTGGTGGCGATGACGCCATCCACCCCCAACTCGCCCAGTACGCGGGCGGCGGCATCGATGTCGCGGTCACTCAGGTCCGGTGCCACCTTGACCAGCATCGGCACGCGCTTGCCGTGTTTTGCGGCCAATTGCTCCTGCGCCTCGCGCAGGCCGGCAACCAGGCGCCGCAATGCCTGCTCTTCCTGCAGCTCACGCAGGCCGGCGGTATTGGGCGAGGAGATGTTGACGGTGATGTAGTCGGCCAGCGGATAGACCTTTTCCATGCAGATCAGGTAATCGGACAACGCGTCCTCGTTGGGCGTGTCCTTGTTCTTGCCGATGTTGATACCGAGGGGGCCGGGGCGATGCTTGACTGCCTCCACGTTCTTCACCAGTGCATCCACGCCGAGGTTGTTGAAACCCATGCGATTGATGATGGCGTTGTGTCGCGGCAGGCGGAACAGACGCGGCTTGGGGCTGCCGGCCTGCGGACGCGGGGTGATGGTGCCGATCTCGACATAGCCAAAGCCCAGTGCAAACAGCGCTTCGATGTGTTCGCCGTTCTTGTCCAGACCAGCTGCCAGGCCAACCGGATTGGGGAAGCTCAAGCCGAACGCCGGAGTGGGGAGTGGCTTGATGCGGCCGGCAATCAGCGGCGTGGTGCCGGTGCGCCAGGCAAGATCCAGCGCGGACAGGCCCAGGCCGTGCGCGCGTTCGGCATCAAGGGTGAACAGGAAGGGACGGGAAATGGAATACATAAGCTCAATTCAGCGTGCCAACAAAGGCGCGGGTTTGGTACTCAAAGGCAACCTTGCCATCGACCGCATGCGCATCAAACAGGCGCTGCAGGGCTTCCAGCATGGGCGCATGGCGGGGATGACCGGCTTGCGGTGCATAGGAGGAGGACAGCAGCCGGCCACGCAGGCCGTCGTAGTCGAGGTGCTGCACATTCGGCAGGTGGACCAGGCCGCGCAGCCCATCGCCGAACCAGTCGCGCATGGTCTGGTCGTCCTGGTAGCGCTCGGCGACCTCGGTGTAGTCGGTGCCGTAGTCCAGGAGCAGTTGTTCGTAGCCGGCCAGGAACGGTGAGGCATCGAGCAGGCGTGAGTTCCAGTACACCAGTGCCAGGCCTCCCGGGCGCAGGATGCGCATCCATTCGCGGCGAACGGCGTTGGTATCGAACCAATGGAATGCCTGCGCGGCAGCGACCAGGTCGATGCTGTGGTCGGCCAGCGTTGTGGCCTCGGCAGTACCGGCGACGGACTGGAACCGGGGGTGTCTTGCCAACAGCCATTGTTCGGCGGCGGCGCGCATGTCGGCATTGGGCTCAACCGCGATCAGCGGATGGCCGGCAGCCAGGAACAATTCGCTGGAAATGCCGGTGCCGGCGCCGATATCGGCGACCAGGGCGGAGCGGGGCAGGCCGATATCATCGTGCAGCCACGCCAGCAGCGTCGCCGGGTAGCCCGGGCGATAGCGCACATAGTCCGCTACCCGGCTGCTGAAACGTTGGGTTGAATCGGATTGCCCCATGCCGTTCTCAGGAATTCATCGCCGCAAGGCCAGCCAGGCCACCGAAGAACACCAGGATGGCAATGAAGCAGATGATGCCGATCAACCACAGCGCGGTAGCCAGCCAGCCCAGCACCAGTCCGGCCACGGCCAAGCCATCGCCTTCCAGTTGACCGTTGCTGCGGCGGATTTCGCCACGGGCCATATGGCCGAAGATGATGGCGCAGAT
Source organism: Stenotrophomonas sp. STEN021 (assembly GCF_056760175.1). Taxonomy (NCBI): domain Bacteria; kingdom Pseudomonadati; phylum Pseudomonadota; class Gammaproteobacteria; order Lysobacterales; family Lysobacteraceae; genus Stenotrophomonas; species Stenotrophomonas sp. STEN021. The sequence continues at coordinate 77,412 of NZ_JBRREH010000001.1, forward strand.
GCTGCCGATGGCGGGCAACAAGGTCCAGCCAAGGATGCCGGCGACCAGGCTGATCACGGCGTAGCTGCTGGTCTGGCGAGGTGCAGGAATGCTCATCGGGAACTCCGTTTCAGCGAATTAAGCCCCTCTCCCGCACGCGGGAGAGGGGTTGGGGGGAGGGCAGCTCTACAGCTGGGAACTCTCCCGATTCAACGCCCCGGCCAAGGCCGGGGCAGACACGATCAAAGATCGAACTTGATGCCCTGGGCCAGCGGCAGCGAGTCGGAGTAATTGATGGTGTTGGTCTGGCGACGCATATAGACCTTCCATGCATCCGAACCGGACTCGCGGCCACCGCCGGTGTCCTTTTCGCCACCGAAGGCGCCACCGATCTCCGCACCGGACGTGCCGATGTTGATGTTGGCGATGCCGCAGTCACTGCCGGCTGCCGACAGGAACTTCTCGGCGGTCTTCAGGTTCTGGGTGAAGATCGACGAGGACAGGCCCTGCGGCACGCCGTTCTGCATGTCGATGGCTTCGTCCAGCGTGCTGTACTTCATCACGTACAGGATCGGTGCGAAGGTCTCGTGCTGGACGATTTCATCGCTGTTCTTCAGACCAGTGACAATCGCCGGCAGCACGAAGTTGCCGGCGCGGTCGATGGCGGTGCCGCCGGTTTCGACGGTGCCGCCGGCAGCCTTGGCCTTGGCGATCGAGGCCAGGAACTGCTGCACGGCTTCCGGGCTGTTCAGCGGGCCCATCAGGTTGGCGGCGTCGGTCGGGTCACCGATCTTGCCTTCGACCTGCTTGTAGGCCTTGATCAGCGTGGCCAGCACGTTGTCGTAGATGGATTCATGCACGATCAGGCGGCGGGTGGTGGTGCAGCGCTGGCCGGCAGTACCGACGGCGCCGAACACGATGCCCGGCACGGCCAGCTTCTGGTCGGCGGTCTCGTCCATGATGATGGCGTTGTTGCCGCCCAGTTCCAGCAGGCAGCGGCCCAGACGCTGGGCAACCTTCTGGTTGACGGTGCGGCCGACCTGGGTGGAACCGGTGAACGAGATCAGCGGCACGCGACGGTCGTCGACCATCTTCTCCGACAGCGCAGTGCCGGCATCGTTGATCAGGAAGAACAGGTTCGGGAAGCCGGCACCTTCGAGTGCCTCATTGCAGATCTTCATCGTTGCAATGGCGGTCAGCGGGGTCTTGTTGGACGGCTTCCAGATGCAGATGTCGCCACAGATGGCAGCAAGGAACGCATTCCAGCTCCACACCGCGACCGGGAAATTGAAGGCCGAGATGATGCCGACCAGACCCAGCGGGTGGTACTGCTCGTACATGCGGTGACCGGGACGCTCGGAATGCATGGTGTAGCCGTACAGCATGCGGCTCTGGCCCAGCGCGAAGTCGGCGATGTCGATCATCTCCTGCACTTCACCGTCGCCTTCCGGCTTGGACTTGCCCATTTCCAGCGCGACCAGCGAGCCCAGCGCGTCCTTGTGCTTGCGCAGTGCCTCACCGCACAGGCGCACGGCTTCGCCACGGCGCGGGGCCGGGGTGGTGCGCCATACCTTGTAGGCTTCCTGCGCACGGGCGATGACGGTTTCGTAATCAGCCTCGGTGGTGGCCTGGACCTCGGCGATCACTTCGCCGGTGGTCGGGTTCTGCGGCTTGAGGACGCCCGCGCCAGTTGCGGCGGACCATTCCCCGTTACCCATGTAGGTGCCAGCGTTGGTGGCATCCAGAGCCAAGGCCTTGAGCAGCTCGGAAGACATTCAAACTCCTGTTTCTTAACGTGATTTTGGCGCCGTCGGAAACTGCGGGTGGGGGCGACGGAGTGAGTACCACATAGTATCAGAGTGAACCGATTGGCCCCGTACCACTTGGTCTGGCCAATGGGACAGGCTGTGTCGGCGCCACGTACTGTGCTGATGGCGGACGTTGCCTCGGCTTTGACGGCAAACCCTGTCACTGGCGGCCGTTTTCAGCCATATTCGCCACCCTTGATAGGGGTTTCCCCGGCTTGAACAGGATAGACAGATGAACGTGACGATTTCGGACGGGGTAGTGGTTGGCAACAAGCTGCCCTTCGTGCTGTTTGGGGGGCTGAATGTGCTGGAGGACCTGGATTCCACCCTCTACGCCGCCGAGCGCTACGTGGAGGTCACCCGCAAGCTGGGTATCCCATACGTATTCAAGGCATCCTTCGACAAGGCCAACCGCTCCTCGATCACCTCCTTCCGTGGCGTTGGCCTGGAAGAAGGGCTGCGGATCTTCGAGCAGGTCAAGCAGCGTTTCGGCGTGCCGGTGATCACCGACGTGCATGAAGTGGCGCAGGCCGAGCCGGTCGCCGAGGTGGTCGACGTGCTGCAGATTCCGGCGTTCCTGGCCCGCCAGACCGATCTGGTGACGGCGATTGCCCGCACCGGTCGTGCAGTCAACATCAAGAAGCCGCAGTTCCTCAGCCCCACCCAGATCAAGCACATCGTCAGCAAGATCCGTGAAGCCGGCAACGAGCAGATCATCCTGTGCGAACGCGGTGCCCAGTTCGGCTACGACAACCTGGTCGTGGACATGCTCGGCTTCCGCGAGATGATCGAGGCGACCGGTGGCTTGCCGGCGATCTTCGATGTCACCCACAGCCTGCAGCGCCGCGACGCCGGCAGCGAAGCCTCCGGTGGCCGCCGCCGCCAGGTGGTAGAACTGGCCCGTGCCGGCATGGCAGTCGGCATTGCCGGTCTGTTCCTGGAAGCGCATCCGGACCCGGACAACGCCCGCTGCGATGGCCCCAGTGCATTGCCGTTGGACGTGCTGGAGCCGTTCCTGGCGCAGATCAAGGCGCTGGACGACATGGTCAAGTCGTTCCCGGTGCTGGATATTGCTTGATCCGCAGGAAGTAGGTGGCCGGCTGCCAAACCGAGCAGCCGGCACCCAAGCCTGTCGGTGACGAAGTCCTGGGTAGTTGCCCAACGCTGGCTGCTTACTGCCTGGTGTCCTGGGCAATGGATCACGATGCCGCAGCCGGGCACTTTCTCGAGTTCGAACAGCTGCAGATAGTTGCTGATGTAGCTCGCATCGCAGACGGCGTAGTCGTCGCTGGACACCTTCCTGGCCGAGCCATGCTTGCAGGCGAACCTGGCGCTCCGGGAATGAGGTGTGTCCGATGGGAACGCGTCCTGCCGATTCCATATCCAGGCTGGACACCGGCTGCAACGAAACATCGCAATGCCGCTCGACGCACCATGTACCCACAAGGTGCATCGGCAAAATGCGTTTGGTCGCCGATGCGCCAGTCCAGCTGGGTTGCTCGGAATTGTTTGCGGGCCCAGCTCCGCTCGGTGGGAAATGCTGGCTGGAGGAGGCGCTTGCCTGTAATCTTGGCCTCCATCTTTTGACTCCGTAGCTCAGCTGGATAGAGCGGTCCCCTCCTAAGGGACAGGTCGCACGTTCGAATCGTGTCGGGGTCACCATCTTTCCGCGCAGCTTGCGGCGCCCGCTGCAAGCGCCAGCCAGCCCCCGGTGCGCATGCCGATGCAATGCGGTCAAGCCCTGAACTTCCGTAGTTATGGCCCAGCCGGCCATACGCACAGCCATGACCATCTGCAGCTGGTGATGCCGTTGCGTGGCAGCCTGGAGCTGGAGGTCGATGGGCGCGGCGGGCGCTTGGACGCCTTGCACGGAGCACTGATTGTCCCGGGTGCGGCTCATGTGCAGGCAGGCAACGGCCAGAACCGGTTCCTGATCGTGGACTGTGACAGTGCCTTGTTGGAGCGCTCACAGCTGGATCAGGGGCGGGCGCGCCCATTTCTGGGGATTTCCGCGGCGGCCCGCAGTTTGCTTGAGTTCGTGGATATCAGTGCGGGGACGCACGATGTGGTGGCAGCACCTGTCGCCAGGCACCTGCTGCCGCTACTGCTGGATAGCCTGTTTGGCATGCAGCGCCCTCCAGCAGCGGGTGGTGACGGCTTGCGGCGTTTGTGTGATCAGATCCGTGCAGCCCCTGGGCAGGCGTGGCCGCTGGCGCGGATGGCGCAGGTAGCCGGCATGGGCTTGACCGCACTGCATGGCGCGTTCAAACGCCAGTTCGGCCTCACGCCGGGGCAATGGCTGCAGCAGCAGCGGCTGCAATGGGCGCAGCGTCAATTGGTTGGTGGCGATCGGTCAGTGGCGCAGATTGCCCAACAGGCCGGTTTCTCCGACCAGAGTGCATTGACCCGCGCCATGCGCCGCTCGCAGGGGATTACCCCGGGCCGCTATCGACGCAGCCTGGACGCGTAGTCTGGGCACAGCATCGCGCAGCTTGGGACAATACAAGCTGGGCCAGCGGCTGGATGCTGGTGTTGTGTCTGTACGTCGGGTGGGTTGATGAAAGAACGGATGTTGTTCGGAATTGGTAATGGCGTGGCTTCGGGCGCGCTATGGGGCCTGGTGTTCCTGGCGCCAGCGGTGCTGGTGGATTTCTCGCCGCTGCAACTGGCTGCCGCGCGCTATCTCATTTATGGCCTGGTCGCGGTGATTCTGCTGGTGCCGCGTTGGCCGGCACTGCGTGCGCATATCGGCAAGGCGGACTGGAAGGCCCTGACCTGGCTGAGCCTGCTCGGCAACCTGATCTATTTTGTGCTGCTGTCGATCTGCGTGCAGTGGAGCGGTGGCGGTGCTGCGGCCCTGATAGTTGGCATGGTGCCGGTGCTGGTGGCCGTGGTCGGTGCGCGTGAGCCGGGGGCAGTACCGCTGGCACGGCTGGCGCCGGCCTTGCTGCTGTGTGTGGCGGGCGTGGTGCTGATGGGATACGAGGCCATCGCCTCGACGCATGTGCAAGCCTCCACCGCGCAGCGCTTGATCGGGCTGTTGTGCGGGGTTGGCGCACTGGTGTCCTGGACCGCTTACTCGGTTGGCAATACCCGTTGGCTGGCCAAGGTACCCAATGTATCCGGACATGACTGGTCGTTGCTGACCGGTGTGGCAACCGGTGGTCTGGCCTTGCTGCTGGCGCCGCTCGCCTTCTCCGATGGCGGCGCAGGGCATGCGGCGCGCGAATGGGCGGGCTTCTGGGCGATGGCTGCTGCGGTAGCGGTATTTGCCTCGATTCTGGGCAATGCCTGCTGGAACCGCGCAAGCCGGGCCCTGCCGCTGACCTTGGGCGGGCAGATGATCGTGTTCGAGACCCTGTTCGGGCTGGTCTACGGCTTCCTGTGGCAGCAGCGCTGGCCGGTGGCGATCGAAGTGGTCGCTGCGCTATGCCTGCTGGCCGGCGTGGTCTGGAGCGCTGCGGCGCACCGGCCGAAGGCGCCTGCGCCGGCATCGGCCTGAGAATTCTGCGCAGTCAGGTGGCGAAAGACTGACTGCGCGAGCTCTTTCGATTGCTTGCGGGTGGTGGATTGCCGCGATGGTCGAAGGGCATGCCGCGTCGCCTTGAATCAGGTGTTGCATGCTGCTTGCCAGTTAAATGCGCGACGTTCGCGCTTGATGACATTTGCAACTTTTAGCGGCAGGTTTGGCGAAGTTGCCTTTATCTGCGTTTTTGCAACGCAACACTTGACAGCCTGATCCCGCCTGTTGTCTCTTGAAGGCCATGAACAGCCCGCAGTCCTTCGCCATCACCTCGCAGTCGCCTTCCGGCGGCCGGGTGCGCGCGCCCGGGGTCGGCGGCGCCATTACCACCACCACTATTACCGTCACCATTAGCCCGGTGCGGCCCGTCGTCTTCGCGTAATTTCCGAAAACCACGGCCCCGCACCCGGATCAGGATGCGGGGGAACCCCATCCAGATGCGTGTCGGGGCCTCCAGCCGAGGTTCTTCCGATGTCGTCAGTTGCTGCTTCTCCCGCCGATCGCGCCGCGAACGCTGCCGTTCGCACTGTCGTGCACAAATTCGGCGGCACTTCCGTCGCAGATGCCGAACGTTACCGTCATGTGGCACAGCTGCTGCTGGCCCGCGACGAGACCGTGCAGGTCACCGTGGTGTCGGCGATGAAGGGGGGGACTGATGCGCTGATCGGCCTGGCCAAGGCTGCGGCCGCAGCCGATCCGGCCTGGGACGACCGCTGGCACGAGCTGCGGGCGCGCCATCGCGGGGCGGCCGCTGCGTTGTTGGGTGAGCAGTCCGGGGTGACCATCGAGTGGCTGGATGCGCGCTTCGAGCGGCTGCGCGAGATTCTGGCGGCGTTGGCGGTCATTGGTGAGTTGCCGCAGGAAGTGCTGGACCGCGTGCAGGGCCTGGGCGAGGTGTTCTCGGCCCATCTGCTTGGTCATCATCTGCAGGTCCTGGGCGAAGACGCCGATGTGCTGGATGCGCGCGACGTGCTGGTGGTCAACCACGGCGAGCTGGGCGTGGATGTGGATTGGAAGTCCAGCGCGGCCAAGCTGGCCCTGTGGCGCGAATCGCATCCGGCGCGACGCTTGGTAGTGACTGGCTTTGTTGCCCGTGACCGCAAGGGCAACATCACCACGCTGGGGCGCAATGGCAGCGATTTCTCCGGCGCGATCTTTGCAGCCTTGTTCGCTGCCGACGAACTGCATATCTGGACGGACGTCGACGGCGTGCTCTCGGCCGATCCGCGGGTGGTGCCGGAGGCCGTGCAGCTGGATGCGCTGAGCTACGACGAAGCCTGCGAACTGGCTTACTTCGGTGCCAAGGTGGTGCACCCGCAGACCATGTCGCCGGCCATCGAGCGCGGCTTGCCTATCATCATCCGCAATACGTTCCGTCCGGATCACCCTGGCACCCGCATCACCACTGACAGCTCCAGCAGCGGCCCGATCAAGGGATTGACGCTGAGCGCGGATCTGGCCGTACTCAACGTCGAAGGTACCGGTCTGATCGGTGTGCCCGGTACCGCTGAGCGGGTGTTCTCGGCGCTGCGCAATGCGCATGTGTCGGTGGTGATGATCTCGCAGGGTTCATCCGAACATTCGATCTGCTGCGTGGTGAAGCAGGCTGAAGCCGAGTTCGCCCGCGACGCACTGACCCAGGCGTTCTCGCATGAGTTGGCGGCAGGCCAGGTGCAGCGGGTGCAGCTAACCACCGGGGTGAGCGTGCTTGCTGCAGTAGGTGACGGCATGGCTGGCCAGCCTGGCGTTGCCGCGCGTCTGTTCGAGTCCCTGGGCCGTGCGCAGGTCAATATCCTGGCTATCGCGCAGGGCTCGTCCGAGCGCAATATTTCGGTTGCCATCGAAGCCAGCGACGCGACCAAGGCGCTGCGTGCCGCGCACGCTGGCTTCTGGTTGTCGCCGCAGACTTTCTCGGTCGGCCTGATCGGGCCGGGCAATGTTGGTGCGGCCTTGCTTGAGCAGCTGTATGCGTCCGAAGCAGCGCTGCTTGCACGCGCCAAGCTGGATCTGCGCCTGCGTGCGGTCGCCTCACGCAATCGCATGGTGCTCGACCAGCGTGGAATCCATGGCAACTGGAAGGCAGCCTTCGATTCCGCGGCGCTGCCGAATGATCTTGATCTGTTCACCGAGCATCTGCTGTCGGCGCGCCTGCCGCATACGCTGATCATCGATTGCAGTGGCAGTGCCGAAGTGGCGGATCGCTATGCAGGCTGGTTGGCAGCCGGCATCCATGTGGTCACCCCGAACAAACAGGCCGGCTCTGGCCCGCTGGCGCGCTATCAGGCGATCCGTGAGGCGGCAGCTTCCACCGGTGCACGCTTCCGCTATGAAGCGACGGTGGGTGCGGGTTTGCCGGTGATCACCACGCTGCGCGACCTGGTCGATACGGGTGATGACGTCACGGCGATTGCCGGCATTTTTTCGGGCACGCTGGCCTGGCTGTTCAACAAGTACGACGGCAGCGTGCCGTTCTCGGAGTTGGTCACCCAGGCACGTGGCATGGGTTACACCGAGCCGGATCCGCGAGATGACCTGTCCGGCGTGGATGTGGCCCGCAAGCTGGTAATTCTTGCCCGTGAAGCCGGCTATGAGCTGAGCCTGGAAGACGTGGCGGTGGAAAGTCTGGTGCCTGCCGCATTGCAGGGCGCCAGCGTCGAGGACTTCATGGCGCGCCTGCATGAAGTGGATGCCGGTTTCGCCCAGCGATTGGCCGATGCGCGGGCACGTGGCAACGTGCTGCGTTACGTTGCGCAGTTCAAGCCTGGCCAGCAGCCCAGCGTTGGCTTGGTTGAGCTGCCGGGTGAGCACGCTTTCGCCAACCTGCGCCTGACCGACAACGTGGTGCAGTTCACCACCCGTCGTTATTGTGACAACCCCTTGGTGGTGCAAGGACCGGGCGCAGGCCCGGAAGTTACTGCGGCCGGTGTGTTTGCCGACGTGCTGCGCGTGGCAGCAGGTGAGGGGGCGCGATTGTGAGTGATGCTTTGAAGGGTTCCGGGGCGCGCCAGGCACGGGCATTCTCACCGGCGTCGGTCGCCAACGTGGCGGTCGGTTTTGATCTGTTGGGTTATGCGGTGCCCGACGTTGGTGACACCGTAACCGTGCGCCGCATTGATGCAGCGGAAGTGCGCATCGTCGCCATTCGCGGTACGGCGGTTGAGTTGCCGCTGGATGCGCCCAGCAATACGGCAGGGGCGGCGCTGATCGCCCTGCGCGAGGCGCTGGCGCTGCCATTCGGTTTTGAAGTCGAGATCGACAAGGGCATACCGCTGAGCTCTGGGATGGGTGGTTCGGCGGCGTCCTGTGTGGCGGCCCTGGTCGCAGCCAATGCATTGCTGGATGTGCCCTTGAGTCGCGAACAGCTGTACAGGTACTCGCTGGAAGGCGAAGCGGTGGCCAGTGGCAGCCGCCATGGCGACAACCTTGGCCCGATGTTCCTCGGCGGCTTGGTGCTCTCCACGCTGGAGCGATTGGTGCCGGTGCCGGTACCTGCGCATTGGCATAGCTTGCTGGTGCATCCGGATGCCTTGTTGGAAACGCGTCGCGCGCGTGAAGCACTGCAGGGCAGTTATGCATTGAAGGAGTTTGTCGCCCAGAGCAGCAACCTGGCCTTGGTGCTGGCTGGCTGCCATGCGGGCGATGCCGGCTTGGTGCGGGCAGGTTTGGCCGATGTTCTGGTCGAGCCGCGCCGCGCACCTTTGATTGCAGGCTTCGCCGCGGCCAAGGCAGCCGCACTGGCTGCCGGCGCGATGGGCGCCAGCATCTCCGGTGCAGGACCCAGTGTCTTTGCCTGGTTTGAAGACCGTGACGCGGCATTGGCTGCCGCAGCCAAGGTGCAGGCGGCCTTCGCCGCCGCAGGTTTCGACAGCCAAAGCTGGGTAAGCCCGATCAACAGCCCCGGCGCACGACTGCTCTAAGCCCGATGGCCCCTCTCCCCCTCGGGAGAGGGGTTGGGGTGAGGGGGCCCTTATGTGGTCCTTGAGTCCAGGGCAGTACACCAACCCTTTCGCGGATTTCCGAATGAACTTCATCTCCACCCGCAACGCTTCCCCCGCCGCCACGCTGAGCCAGGCCATTGCCGCCGGTTTGGCGCCCGATGGCGGCCTGTACGTACCCGAAGCAATGCCGGCAGCGCGCAGCTTGCAGCTGGGCGACACGCTCGCCGCGACCGCCAACGAACTGTTGCAGCCGTTCTTTGCGGATGACGCCTTGGCAGCAGAGCTGCCGACGATATGCAGCGAAGCATTTGATTTCCCAGCACCGCTGCAGGCATTGGCGACCCGCAACGATCACGTGCTGGAGCTGTTCCACGGTCCCACCGCCGCGTTCAAGGATTTCGGTGCGCGCTTCCTCGCTGCCAGCCTGTCGCGGTCGCGTGCAGGGCAGGAGCGCCCGCTGACCATCGTGGTTGCAACGTCTGGCGACACGGGTGCTGCAGTTGCCGCCGCCTTCCACAACCAGCCCAATCTGCAAGTAGTGGTGCTGTACCCGGATGGGCGGGTATCACCACGTCAGGCACATCAGCTGGGTTGTCTGGGTGGCAATATCCGCGCGCTGCGCGTAGCCGGCTCGTTCGACGATTGCCAGGCCATGGCCAAGCAGGCGCTGAGTGATACCGACCTGCAGGCGCAAGTGCCGCTGAGTTCGGCCAACAGCATCAGTCTGGGCCGCCTGCTGCCGCAGATGAGCTACTACGCACATGCTGCGCTCAGCCATCAGGCTACACATGACGCGCTGCTGAATTTCGTCATTCCCACCGGCAACCTGGGCAACGCGATGGCTGCAGTGATGGCGCGTGCACTGGGTGTGCCGTTGGGGCGCATCGTGCTGGCGACAAACGCCAATCGCGTGTTGCCGGAGTACTTCGATGGTCGCGACTACGCGCCGAAAGCCAGTGTCGCGACACTTGCCAATGCCATGGACGTGGGCGCACCAAGCAACTTCGAGCGCCTGCGCTGGCTGTACAAGGGCGATGATGCCGCATTGCGCGAGGCGTTCACCTCGCAGGCAGTGGACGATGCCACCATCCGCGACACCATCGCTCATCGCTATGACGCGTACGGCGAAGTGTTCTGCCCGCATACGGCTACGGCGGTGCACGTGCTGGAGCAGTTGCGCGCCAGTGGCAGTGCAGCGTCGGATCAGCATTGGGCAGTGGCAGCGACTGCGCACCCGGCCAAGTTCGAGTCGGTGGTCGAACCGTTGATTTGCCGCGAAGTCGAAGTGCCGCCGGCCTTGGCCGAACTGCTGAAGCGTCCAGCCCACGCCGAACCCTGCGCGCCGGAGTACGCCGCCCTGCGCGAAAAGCTGCTGTAACCAAAACCGAAGCGTAGTGCCGAGCCATGCTCGGCAGGAGCTTCACCGGTAGTACCTCAGCCGAGCATGGCTCGGCTCTACAGGTGAAACGTCAGAACTCGTCGTTGGCCAGCTTCTGCAGCTCGGCGAAATCCAGAATTTCCACCACATTCAGATGGGGCAGGGCGATCAGGCCCTGCTGGCGCAGCTTGGTGAAGGTGCGGCTCACCGTTTCCATGGTCAGGCCAAGATGGTCGGCGATATCGCCGCGGCCCATTGGCAATGACACCCGGTTGCTGCTGCGCCCGTTCAAGGTCGCCTCGCGGGCGGCCAGCCGCAGCAGGAAGTCGGCCAGTCGCTCCGGCGGCTGCAGGCGCGCCAATGCAAGTGCATTGTCCTGGGCCGCATCCAGCTCCTGGCAGGCGCGTTGCAACAGCTTGCGCTCCAGATGCGGGTAACGCTGGCGCAGGTCACGCATCTGCGTGGTCGGCACCCGGCAGACACGGCTGTCGGCAATGGCTTCGATGTCGTAGCGGTGATGGTCGCTGCCACTCAGGCCCAGATAGTCGCCTGGCAGTACAAAGCCGTTCACCTGGCGGCGGCCATCGGCCAAGGTGCGTACCAGGCGCAGCGCGCCCTCGGTTACTGTATAGACATAAGTGCGCGGCTCACCGGCGCGGGCCAGTGTGGTGCCCATCGCCACCGGCGTGGAGACGGTGATCTGCTCCAGTGCGTGCACTTCATCACAGGACAGGGCCGAGCAGACCGACAGATGGCGGACCGAGCACTGCAGGCACTCGCGCCCGCCATTGCCTTCTGCAGCAATGGACGAAACCGGGGATTGCTCGGTGCCTTGGGCTGGCCGGGACATGTCTTGGATGGGCGGGAAGTTGTCCTAAATGATACTTCATGCGGCCAGACGGGCGGTGTGCGGCTAGAATTGGCAATCGTTTCCCACATCGAGTTGCAGGAGTTTTGCCCGTGATCAAGCCCCGTACCCCGCCCGGCATCATGGAGTTGTTGCCGCGCGAGCAGATCGCGTTCCAGCGCATGCTGGACGTCATCCGCCGCAACTACGAGCGCTTCGGGTTCCTGCCGGTGGAAACGCCGGTGTTCGAGCTGTCCGATGTGCTGCTGACCAAGTCCGGTGGCGAAACCGAGCGCCAGGTGTATTTCGTGCAGTCCACCGGTGCGCTGGCCAATGCCGCCGAGTCAGCTGACAAGGGCGGTTTGCCGGAGATGGCGCTGCGCTTCGACCTGACCGTGCCGCTGGCCCGCTACGTGGCCGAACACGAGCACGACCTGACGTTCCCGTTCCGTCGCTACCAGATGCAACGCGTCTACCGTGGCGAACGCGCGCAGCGCGGCCGTTTCCGCGAGTTCTACCAGTGCGACGTCGATGTGATCGGCAAGGACACGTTGAGCATCCGTTACGACGCCGAAGTACTTGCGGTGATTTACGCGGTGTTCTCGGAGTTGCGCATCGGCAACTTCGCCGTGCAGCTGAACAATCGCAAGCTGATGCGTGGTTTCTTCGAAGCACAGGGTGTGGTGGATTCTGAGCAACAGGCGCTGGTGCTGCGCGAGGTCGACAAGCTCGACAAGCGTGGTCCGGATTATGTGCGCGAAACCCTGGTAGGCCCCGATTTTGGTCTGCCGGCCGACGCGGTTGAGCGCATCCTGTCCTTCGTCGAAGTCCGTTCCAGCTCGCACGCCGATGCACTGGCGCAGATTGACGCGGTGCTGGCTGCCGCCGGCGAATCGGCCAGCGAGTCACTGCGCACCGGCGCTGCCGAGCTGCGCGAAGTGCTGGAGCTGGTCAAGGCCTTGGGTGTGCCGGAAACCGCGTATTGCCTGAATTTCTCCATCGCCCGTGGCCTGGATTACTACACCGGCACCGTGTACGAGACCAGCTTGATAGATCACCCGCAGATCGGTTCGATCTGTTCGGGCGGGCGCTATGAAGACCTTGCCAGCCACTACACCAAGTCCAAATTGCCGGGCGTTGGCATTTCGATCGGCCTGACCCGTTTGTTCTGGCAGTTGCGCGAGGCCAACCTGATAGACGGCATCGCTGAAAGCAGTGTGCACGCGATGGTGGCCTTGATGGATGAGGCGGCCATGCCGCAGTCGCTGGATATCGCCCGTCGCCTGCGTGCTGGTGGTATCAACACCGAAGTGCAGATGGAGCCGAAGAAGATCGGCAAGCAGTTCCAGTACGCAGCCAAGGCCGGTATCCGTTTCGTGGTGTTGGCTGGTGAGGATGAGCTGGCGCGTGGCGTGGTAGCGGTGAAGGACCTGTTGCGCGAGCAGCAGTTCGAGGTGGCCAGGGACGAGCTGGCATCTACGCTCCAGGTAGAGTTGGAGCAGACTCGCGCGATGTCGCGCTGACGAAAAGCCCCGCATAGCGGGGCTTTTTTTTGCCTGTAGTGCCGAGCCATGCTCGGCTGGGGCGTTACCGGGAAAGCCCTATGGGGAGTACAGGATAGTGGTTTGACTCCGGGTTGGTTTCGCACTAATGTATTAGCACGCTAATACATTGATACGTAATGAAGCCACGCCCTGACACTGAACGAGAGAAGTCCTCCGATGCCCCGCTGAAGGCGTTGGCGCGCGCTTTGGCTGCGCTGGACAGGCCGCAGGACGTACAGGCGTTCCTGCGCGATCTGTGCACGCCCGCCGAGCTGGAGGCCATGGCCGACCGCTGGCGGGTGGTGCCCTTGCTGCGCAAGGGTGTGCCCTACCGCGAGATCTATGACCTGACCGGGGTGAGCGTCACCACCATTGGCCGGGTCGCGCGTTCGCTCGAACACGGCGCCGGTGGCTATGCCGCCGCCATCGACCGCCTCGCCACGCGCAAAACCGAATCCAACTGAGATAACCCCATGAGTGCTTCAACCTCCGCCCCGGCACGCGACCGGCTGCGTATCGCCATCCAGAAGAGCGGCCGCCTGGCCGATCCCGCGCGTAGCCTGCTGGCGGCCTGCGGTCTGAGCTGGCGGCAGAGCCGTGACAAGCTGTTCTGCTTCGGTGAATCGCTGCCGGTGGACCTGCTGTTGGTTCGCGATGACGATATTCCGGGTTTGATCGCCGACGGCGTCTGCGATCTGGGTGTGGTCGGTCTGAACGAACTGGACGAGCAGGCCAAGGCGCGCCGCCAGATTGGGTTGGCGGATGCCTACCAGCCGTTGCGTGGTCTGGGCTTCGGCTCCTGCCGGTTGATGATCGCGGTGCCGGAAGAGTGGGATTGGCAGGGCGTGCAGATGCTGCAGGGCAAGCGCATCGCCACCAGCTACCCGGCCATCCTGGCCGCTTGGCTGAAAGAAAAAGGCGTGGATGCGCAGGTGGTGGAGCTGTCCGGGTCGGTGGAAATCGCGCCGAAGTTGGGCACCGCCGAACTCATTTGCGATCTGGTTTCCAGTGGTGCCACCCTGGCCGCCAACCAGCTCAAACCAGTGGAAGTGCTGCTGGAAAGCGAAGCGGTGCTGGCCGGTCCTGTGCATGAGTTGGACGACGCTCGCGCTGGATTGATGGCGATGTTGCTGCGTCGTCTCGACGGCCTGAGCAAGGTGCAGGACCAGAAGCTGCTGATGTTCTCGGCGTCCGAGGAGCACGTTGAAGAACTGGCACGCCTGTTGCCCGACGCCGAACCGCTGCTGCGCCTGCCGGGGCAGGGCGATGCCGTGCGCCTGCAGACCATGTGCAGCGGCGCACTCAGCTGGCAGCGGCTGGAAGAACTGGAGCGTGCCGGTGCCCAGGGTTTGATGGTACTGGCGGTGGAGAAATCGCTGGTATGAACATCCTCGATTGGAATGCGCTGGACGCCGATGCCCAGGCGCGCGCACTGACCCGTCCGGTGCAGACCGTCGCCGCGCAGACGCGCGCCTCGGTTGCCGAACTGATCGACCAGGTGCGCAGCCGCGGCGACGCGGCGTTGCGCGAGATCACCGAGCGTTTCGACGGCGTCGTGCCGGAACGATTTGAAGTCAGCGAGGCCGAGTTCGCGGCCGCCGAGCTGGCGGTACCGGCGGAGCTGCGCATTGCCATGCAGCAGGCTGCCGATCGCATCGACCGCTTCCACCGCGCCGGTATGGCCCAGCCTTACAGTGTTGAAACCGCGCCCGGCGTGGTCTGTGAAAAGGTCATCCGCCCGATCGCGCGGGTTGGCCTGTATGTGCCGGCAGGCAGCGCGCCGCTGCCGTCGACGGCGCTGATGCTGGGCGTGCCGGCCAAGCTGGCAGGGTGCCGCGAAGTGGTGCTGTGCACGCCGCCGCGCAAGGACGGCAGCGCCGATCCGGCCGTCCTGGTGGCCGCGCGCCTGACCGGCGTGCACCGTGTGTTCAAGATTGGCGGTGCGCAGGCGATTGCCGCCATGGCCTACGGCACCGAGACTGTCCCTTCCTGTGACAAGCTGTTCGGACCGGGCAACAGCTTTGTGACCGAAGCCAAGCAGCAGGTTGCGCAGGCCGGCGCCGCTGCCATCGACATGCCGGCGGGCCCCTCGGAAGTGCTGGTGATTGCCGATGCCGGTGCCAACCCGGCATTCGTCGCCGCCGACCTGCTGTCGCAGGCCGAGCACGGCCCGGATTCGCAGGTGCTGCTGCTCTGCGACGACGCGGCGATGATTGCCGCCGTGCAGGACGAAGTGGAGGCGCAGGTTGCCCGGCTCAGCCGCGAGGCTATTGCACGGCAGGCGCTGGGCAGCTCCTTGCTGGTCAAGGTCGCATCGATTGCACAGGCCTTCGAGATATCCAACCGCTATGCGCCCGAACACCTGATTCTGGCCCTGCGTGAGCCGCGCCAATGGCTGGACAAGGTGGAAGCGGCAGGTTCGGTTTTCCTCGGCGACTACACCCCCGAAGCGCTGGGCGATTACTGCTCCGGCACCAACCACGTGCTGCCCACCGCCGGTGCCGCGCGTGCCTATAGCGGCGTCAGCGTGGCCAGCTACCAGAACCAGATCAGCGTGCAGGCCGCCAGTCGTGAGGGCATTGCCGGTATCGGTCCCTGCGCCTTGACCCTTGCCCGCGCCGAAGGCCTGGGTGCCCATGCCAATGCCGTCGCGCTGCGACTGGGGGTTGCGCCGTGAGCACCGTGCTGGACCTGGTCCGCGAGGATCTGCGCGACTTCGGCGGCTACTCTTCGGCACGCAGTGCCAAGCTGCAGGGCGATATCTGGCTCAATGCCAATGAATCGGCATGGCCCAATCCCGGCGACCCGGCCGCCAGTTGCCGGCGTTACCCGGACCCGCAGCCGCAGGCGTTGCGTGAGCGCCTGGCCGGGCTGTACGGCTGCCAGCCCGAGCAGTTGTTGATCGGCCGCGGCAGCGACGAAGCCATCGACCTGCTGGCGCGCGCCCTGTGCGTGCCGGGCCGCGACGCGGTGCTGTACACGCCGCCGGTATTTGGCATGTATGCAGTCAGTGCGCGCTTGCAGAACGCACCGGCGCTGGAAGTGCCTTTGCTGGATACCGAAGCTGGGCTGGTGGCCGATATCGACGCCATCATCGCGACTGCAAAGCAGGGCAAGGCCAAGCTGGTTTTCCTGTGCTCGCCCTCCAATCCGGGCGGCCTGAGCATTCCGCTGCAGCAGGTGCAGGCCGTGGCCGAAGCGCTGCGCGGGCAGGCGCTGGTGGTGGTGGATGAGGCCTATGCCGAGTTTGCCGATGAGCCGTCCGCCACCAGCCTGATGGAGCGCTTTGACAATATCGCGGTGTTGCGCACGCTATCCAAGGCACATGCGTTGGCCGCTGCACGTATAGGGTGCGTGATTGCCGATGCCGCCTTGATCGCGGTACTGCGGCGCTGTCAGGCACCGTACCCGATTCCTACGCCATGTTCGGCACTTGCCCTTGCCGGCCTGGATGCTGCTGCGCTGGTGCAGACCCGCGCCCGCATCGCGATGGTTCGCAGCGAGCGCAACCGGTTGCGCATCGCCCTGTCGCTGCAGCGCTGTGTACGCCATGTTTACGGCTCGGATGCGAACTTCCTGCTGGTCCGTTTCAACGACGCCGAGGCAGCCTTCCAGGCCTTGCTGAAGGCCGGCGTGGTCGTGCGCGATCAGCGCGCCGCGCCGCAATTGCACGACGCCCTGCGCATCACCCTGGGCACCCCTGAACAGAACGACCGCGTCCTCGACGCACTTGCCACGCTGGAGCTTGCCGCATGACCCCCATTCTGTTCGTCGATCGCGATGGCACCCTGATCGAGGAGTCGGCCGATTTCCAGATCGATGCCTACGAGAAGATTCGCTTCGTCAAGAACGTGATCCCGGCCATGCTCAAGCTGCGTGATGCGGGTTACCAGTTCGTCATCGTCTCCAACCAGGACGGCCTGGGCACGGAAGGCTATCCGCAGGCCAGTTTCGACGGCCCCAATGACTTGATGCTGCAGATCTTCGCCAGCCAGGGCATCACGTTCCGCGACGTGCTGATCGACCCCAGCTGGCCGCAGGACAACAGCCCCAACCGCAAGCCGGGCATCGGCATGATGGTGGGCTACCTGCAGGACCGCAACATCGACTGGGCGCGCTCGGGCATGGTCGGTGACCGGCCCACCGATATCCAGTTTGCCGACAACATGAAGATCCGTGGCTTCCAGCTGCGTACCGAACAGTTCGGCGGCGAGTGGGATTGGGATGCGATCGCCCACGAGCTGGCCGACGCCCCCCGCCGCGCTACCGTGCAGCGCGACACCAAGGAAACCCAGATCCGCGTGTTCGTTGACCTCGACAAGGTGGCCAGCTCGAAGATCAACACCGGCCTGCCGTTCTTCGACCACATGCTGGACCAGATCGGCCGCCACGGCGGTTTTGCGCTGGAAGTGGAAGCCAAGGGTGACCTGCACATCGATGAGCACCACACCATCGAGGACACTGGCCTTGCGCTGGGCCAGGCGCTGCGTGAAGCGCTGGGTGACAAGCGCGGCATCGGCCGTTATGGCTTCACCTTGCCGATGGATGAAACCCTGGCCAGCGCGGCGCTGGATTTCAGCGGCCGCCCGTATTTCGTCTTTGACGGACAGTTCAAGCGCGAGCGGGTGGGCGATATGCCGACCGAGCTGGTGCCGCATTTCTTCCGCTCGCTTTGCGATGCCAGCGGGCTGAACCTCAACCTCAAGGTGGAAGGCGACAACGACCATCACAAGGTGGAGGCCTGCTTCAAGGCACTGGCCCGCGCCCTGCGCCAGGCCATCCGCAAGGAAGGCACCGAGCTGCCTTCGACCAAGGGGGCCTTGTGAGCAGGGTAGGGCTGGTTGATGCCGGCGGCGCCAACCTGGGCTCGGTGCGCTATGCGCTGGAGCGCTTGCAGGTGGACGTGCAGATGGTGCGCGCCCGGGCCGATCTGGCTGGGCTGGAGCGGGTGATCCTGCCCGGCGTCGGCGCTGCTGCCGAAGGCATGAAGCGCCTGCACGCGCAGGGCCTGGTGCAGCCGCTGCGTGAACTGCAGGTGCCTTTGATGGGAATCTGCCTGGGCATGCAGCTGCTGTTCGAACGCTCGGAAGAGGGCGATGTGGAATGCCTGGGCCTGCTGCCCGGTATTGTCCGCCGCCTGCATCCCGGTGTCGGCGTGCGCGTGCCGCATATGGGTTGGAACAAGCTGCTGGCGCTGCGCGAGTCACCCTTGCTTGAGGGCGTGCCGCTGGGTTCCAGCGCCTATTTCGTGCACAGCTACGCGGCACCGGTGACCTCGGACACGGTGGCCGCCTGCCATCACGGCGGGCTGTTCACCGCGGTGGTACAGCGTGGCCGCTTATGTGGCGCGCAGTTCCATCCGGAGCGTTCGGCCGGGCCGGGCGCGCGCATACTGCAGAACTTTCTTGAGATTGCCGCATGAGCTTCACTGTCTACCCCGCGCTGGATATCCGTGATGGCCGCGTCGTCCGCCTGCTGCAGGGCGACTACGCCAAGCAGACCACTTACGGCGACGATGCCTTGCCGCGCGCGCAGGTGTTTGCCACCACCGGTGCCAGTTGGATGCACCTGGTCGATCTGGATGCGGCCAAGGCGGGTGGTTACACGCTGGCGCCGTTGCTGCAGCAGATTGCCGCCACCACCTCGCTGAAAGTGCAGACCGGTGGTGGTGTGCGCGGCCGCGACGATGTCGCCCGCATTCTGGAGGCCGGCGCCAGCCGCGTGGTGGTTGGCTCGCTGGCGGTGCGCCAGCCCGAGCAGGTACTGGAATGGCTGGCCGAGTTCGGCGCCGAGCAGCTGACCATCGCGCTGGATACCCGTCAGGGCGAGGACGGCGTGTGGCGCTTGCCGGTGCACGGCTGGACCGAAACCGCCGATGTGACCCTGGACGAACTGGCCAGCCGCTATGCGCAGGCCGGCATGAAGCATCTGCTGTGCACCGATATCTCCCGCGACGGCATGCTCTCAGGCCCCAATATCGAACTGTATGCGCACTTGGCCACGCTGCTGCCTGGCGTTGCCGTGCAGGCTTCGGGCGGCGTGCGTGATGCCGATGACATCCGTGCGGCCAAAGCCGCCGGCTGCGGCGGAGCGGTGCTCGGCAAGGCGCTGTTGGAAGGGCGCCTGCAACTGGACGAGGCTTTGTCATGCTGAGCCGCCGCATCATTCCCTGCCTGGATGTGCGCGAAGGCCGCGTGGTCAAGGGCGTCAAGTTCCGCGACCACATCGACATGGGCGACATCACCGAACTGGCGCTGCGCTACCGCGATCAGGGTGCCGATGAGCTGGTGTTCTACGACATTTCCGCCAGCCCGGAAGGCCGCTCGGTGGATCGCGCCTGGATCGAACGCGTAGCGCGATTGATCGACATCCCGTTCTGCGTGGCCGGCGGCATCCGTGATGTGGAAACCGCGCGTGCGGTGCTCCACTCCGGCGCCGACAAGATTTCCATCAACACCCCGGCGCTGGAGCGCCCGCAGCTGATTGCGGAGCTGGCCGAGGCGTTTGGCCAGCAATGCGTGGTGGTCGGTATCGACTCCATCCGCGAGCCCGACGGCCAATGGCGGGTACGCTCCTACACCGGCGACCCAAGCAAGACCCGCGCCGAAGCCAGACTGACCCTGGATTGGGTGCGTGAAGTACAGGCCCACGGCGCAGGTGAAATCGTGCTGAACTGCATGGACAGTGATGGCGTGCGCAAAGGGTACGATATCGCACAGTTGCGCCAGGCCCGGGCGCTGTGCGCGGTTCCGTTGATCGCCTCTGGCGGCGCGGGCACGCCGCAGCATTTCGCCGATGTGTTTGAACAGGCTGACGTTGACGGGGCATTGGCCGCCAGTGTGTTTCACTCCGGCGCCATCGCAATTCCGGAACTGAAGCAGTTCCTGCGCGAACAACAAATCGAGGTTAGGGATGTCTACTGAATTCAAACCGGTTGATCCGGCCGTACTGGACTGGGACAAGGTCAACGGCATGGTCCCGGTCATCATCCAGGATGAAGCCACGCTGCGCGTGCTGATGCTGGGCTATATGGACCGTGAGGCGCTGGAGACGACCCTGGGCAGCGGCAAGGTCACCTTCTTCAGCCGCAGCAAGAAGCGCCTGTGGACCAAGGGCGAGAGCTCTGGCAACCACCTGGACCTGGTCGACATCCGCAGTGATTGCGACAACGACACCTTGCTGGTCACTGTCCGACCGCATGGTCCGACCTGCCATACCGGGCAGACCAGTTGCTTCAGTGCCGCACCGGGCAATTTTCTTGGCGCATTGAATGCCTTGATCAAGCAACGTGAGCATGACCGCCCGCTCAACAGCTACACCACCAAGTTGTTCGAGAAAGGCGCGCGCCATATTGCACAGAAAGTGGGCGAGGAGGGCGTGGAAACCGCGCTTGCGGGTGTCGTGCAGCGTGACGAAGAGTTGCTGGGCGAATCGGCCGACCTGTTGTTCCACCTGATCGTGCTGCTGCGCGCCCGTGGCCTCTCATTGGACGACGCCATCGCGGTGCTCGAAGACCGCCATGCCAAGGCCGCGGAAAAGGCAGCAAGCTAGGGTTGTAGGAGCGGCGGCAGCCGCGAAGCTGGCAATGCTGCAATCGCTATTGCACCCGCAATCTGGCGGACCATCAGCTTCGCGGCTGACGCCGCTCCTACAAAAGCAGCAGCGTCACGACCGCGGATGCTCGCTGGTTGGCACCAGCGCATAGTCGTCGACGGCCAACTGCTCGGCATGGTTCAACCAGGCGCGGATCTCCAGGTCGTCGATCTCCTGGTCCACGCCCAGCGGCATGCGGATGCGGCCATCGGCATCGGGCTGCACCCATTGCTGGGCCACCACCACGTTGCGCTTTGATGCCACCGCTTCCACCCAGAAGCCGCGCTGCGGACGCTGTGCGGCGTACAGCTCCAGCACGTAGCGACCGGGGCCGGTGTGGCGCGGCTGGCGGCTGATCATGCGTGACTGGCGCACGCTGGGACGCGGCCCGCTGAACGCCTGCAACGGTGCATCCACGGCGATGCCACGGCGCAACTGTGCATCGCGGTACAGGCGCATGCCCTGGTCACTGTCCAGCAGCAGCGCGCACCACTGGCCGTCAGCCGAGCCGTCTTCAAACGCGGTGCAGCGATCGACATAGGCCAGGCGGTGCTGCGGATCGGCCTCCTCGAACTTGCGCGAGGTGTTTTCCAGGTACACCGATTTCAGGTCCCACTGCTGGTCGTATTCCAGCAGCACCGGCGGCTGCACCTTCTGCACGCCCACCAGTACCTGGTCGTTGTCCAGGCGCAACATGCGGGTCTGCTCGCCCAGCCACAGCGAACGTGCAAACGCGCTATAGCGTGCGTAGGCCCTCGTATCACCGCTGGTCGCCGCGACGCTGGCGCTTGCCGCGGGTGCTGGCTTCAACAGCGAGCGGCCAAAGCCGATCGCATCGATCGCAGGGTCCAGCAGCTGCAGCGCGGTGGCGCCCGAGTCCAGCGTTGTGCCCGCTTGTGCAACGATCTGCTGCGGCTGCAGCTTGTTGCCCAGGAACAGCAGCAGGTTCTCGCGTTTCTGCTTTTCCAGCACATGGCTCAGGTCGTTGGGCATGGCCAGATGATCCGAGGCCACCACCACCAGCGTGTTGTCGGCGAATGCGCTGCTGCGGATGCGGTCGACCAGGCGCGAGATCAACCGGTCGCTGCACTTGAGTGCATTGAGCAGGCCGATATTGCCGTGTGCGCTGCGATAGCGCGTGTTCCTGCAGGCAACCGGCAGATGCCCGGCCGGGTGGTGGGTGTCCATGGTCAGTGCGGTCAGCATGAACGGCTGGCCGCGCTCGGACAGCTCCAGGAAACGTTCGTAGGCCCGTTCCAGCAGCACGTCATCGTGCACGCCCCAGTTGGAGAAATGTCGCTTGGCGATGTTCTGCTGCTGGAACCAATCCAGATCGCGCACGTCGTCAAAGCCGTGCGAGTTGAGGAAGTCGGCCTTGGCGGCGAACTGCCCGTTGGCACCGCCCATGTAGTGGTTGCTATAGCCCTGCTGCTTCAGGTAGTCGCCAAGGCAGAAGGCTTCGGGCAGGAAGCGTCCCATACGGCCCATGCTGTTTTCATCGCCCTGCGCGGTGGTCAGCGGCACGCCACACATCGAGGACACCAGGCCGGCGATGGTCCAGCCACTGCCGTCAGCCGAGGCGATGTTGCGGAAATCCAGGCCTTCGCCCGCCAGCCGGGTCAGGTTGGGCATCAGCCCGGGGAAGACGTCCTCGTTGAAATAGGTACGTTCCAGGCTTTCGCCGTAGATCCAGACAATGTTCGGCCGCTGCGCCAGCGCCTTTGATGGCAACTGATATTCCGGTGCTACCGCGCTGTAGTCCACCGGCTGCATCTGCTGATAGATGCGCTTGCCATCGGTGTACAGCGGGCTGAGCAGCAGTGTTGTCAGCAACAGCGCGGTGAAGCCGCCGAACACCGCCAGGCCATGACGGGGGCGCTGCAGGCGACGCACGCGCAGCAACAACAACGGTGTCAGCGAGACGATTGCCAGGCCGATGAAGCCGATGATGTAGGCACTGAAGTCACCCACACCGGCGCCTTCCATGTCGCTGCGCAGGTGGTACAGCGTGGCCGAATTGATGCCATCGCCACTGAGTTTGTCGATCAGCCACCAGCTGCTCAGTGCCAACAGCAGCAGTGACAGCAGGCCAGCCTTCAAGCGGGCCAGGGTGGGCGACAACATCAACAATACAAACAGTGCTGCCAGAGACAGCCAGATGATCCAATGCATGCGGTCACGTGGGTAGCGGAGACAGGGGGCGACGGCCTTGGCCGTCATCGCTCTACACACTGTTGTTTCAGTGCTATGGCAGAAGCATCTGGATCTTGCCTGCCGTAACCTGACTGAAATGTTCGGACGGCACAGCAGCATTCATCATCAGCTGCGCGCTATGTGCTGCACGCCGAATGCTGTGAGTTGCAGTGAGAGAGTGTGCTTTTTGCTCACTCCCGCTACTGCAACGTCTGCTGTCGATTCTCCAGCTGCAATTCAACTGGCAACGCACCACGTAGCCCGGGTAAGCGCAGCGCACCCGGGGCAGGCAATGATTTGAGGGAGATGATCGACGCTTGTCTGCGCCCGTTCAAGGCAAGCGCGTATCGACGCTGCCGGTGCGCTGCTGCATGCGCCATGTGCTCCCAGGTGCGCTGCGCTTACCCGGGCTACGGTGATGCCGCCGCGCTCAGCGATGGCCACGTTCTTCGCGGGCGCGTGCTCTGGTGCGCCGATCGAACAGCAGTGAGCTGACGATAAGCCCAAGGCCGATGATCACGCCCAGCAGGAACAGCAGCATTGCAAAGGCGGGGTAGCCGAACAGCGTCCAGCGGGTAGGCACGCGCATCAGCAGCGTCGAGGACAGCAGCAGGGCAGCGGTGATCAGGCCGGCGGCAATGCGGTTGGCCACCTTCTGGATGTTTTCCATCAGCCGCGATTCGTCCAGGCCGGTGACCTTCATCTGCAGTCGGTTTTCGGCCAGTACGCTGAGGATGTCGGACATGCGGCGCGGCCCGTTGCGCAGCAACTGCTGCAGCTCCATCGCCTCGCTGGCCAGGTTGGCCGCCGAGAACGACTTGCGGAAATGTGCGCGCATCACATGCTGCAGCTGCCGTTCGACAACCTTGCGGGTTTGCATCTCCGGTGCCAGGAAGCGGCACACGCCTTCCAGATTGAGCAGCGCCTTGCCGAGCAGGCTCAGCTCCGGTGGCGTGCGCAGGTTGCTGGAGGTGGCGATGCGCACGATCTCCAGCACCACATGGCCTTCGGACAAGGTGCCGTTGGCGGCGTAGCGGGCAATCATCTGCCCGGTCTCGCGCAGATAGCGTTCCTCGTCGTAGTCCTCCAGCCGGGTACTGATGCCGATGATCTCGTCGGCCACTTCCTCGCCGCGGCCATCCACTGCGGCGAACAATACCTTCAGCAGGCGCTGGCGCAGCCGCGGTGGTACATGCGCGACCATGCCCAGGTCGAAGATCGCCAGCCGGCCTTCTGGGGTGACGCGCAGGTTGCCGGGATGCGGGTCGGCATGGATTTCGCCGTGCACGAAGATCTGGTCGAGGTAGCCCCGCACCAGCGCCGCAGCCAGCGGCACCATCGATTGCTCGGTGCGACGTACCGGTGGGATCGCATCCACCCGCACGCCTTGCACCAGCTCCATGGTCAGCACGCGGCGGCCGCACAGGTCCCACACTGGCTGCGGGATCCACAGTTCGGGGTAGGGTGCCAGGTGCTGGCCGAAGCGCGCCAGATTGGCAGCCTCGGCCTCGTAGTCCAGCTCCATGCGCAGGGTCTTGGCAAACTCGCCCAGCCAGTCGGAGAAGCGCACCTTGCGGCCGACCCGGGTCAGGTGATCGGCGGCGGTGGCGAAGCTGCGCAGCACGCCGATATCCGAACGCAGCTGGGCGGCGATATCGGGCTTCTGCACCTTGATGGCGACCTGCCGGCCATCGTGCAGCTCGGCCTGGTGGACCTGGGCGATGGAGGCGCTGCCCAGCGGCTGCGGGTCGAACCAGGCAAACAGCTTGCTGACCGGCGCGCCCAGCTCGTCCTCGATCACCGCACGGATCTGTTCCACCGGGATCGGCGCGACTTTTTCCTGCATGCGTTCCAGCGCGGCCACGTATTCGGGCGGGATCATGTCCGGGCGGGTCGACAGCACCTGGCCAAGTTTGACGAAGGTGGTGCCCAGCGCTTCCAGATCAGCGACGAACTGGGTGGGATTGCCGGCGGCCGGTGGCCGGCCCAGGCGCGGGATTTCGCCATCCAGCGAGATGCCGGAGAACACGCCGGAATGGCGGTAGCGCAGCAGCAGGCGCACGATTTGCTGGCGTCGGCTGAGGCCGCCGACGGTGGTCGGGCTGTCGCTGTTGGTCGGTTCCATCAAGCGGGGGTATTCCTGGCGGCCGAAGCTGCAGTGTGGCCGCAGCCGGGTTGCCGGTGGGTGAATACGTGGCCCCATGCCCCGATCCAGCCGCGAATGAGTGAGAATCCTCCCTTCCTCTGTCTCATGACCTTACGGTGACCCATGGCTGGAGCCAGCCTGTTTGCCCTGCTCGACGATATTGCCGCGTTGCTGGATGACGTCTCCATCTTGACCAAGGTTGCCGCGAAGAAGACCGCCGGTGTGCTCGGTGACGACCTGGCCTTGAACGCGCAGCAGGTGACCGGCGTCAACGCCAACCGCGAGTTGCCGGTAGTGTGGGCGGTGGCCAAGGGCTCGCTGGTCAACAAGGCGATCCTGGTGCCGGCAGCCTTGGCGATCAGTGCATGGCTGCCATGGGCGATCACGCCGCTGATGATGATCGGTGGCGCCTTCCTCTGTTACGAAGGCGTGGAAAAACTGGCGCACAAGTTCCTGCATCCCAAGGATGAGGATGACGCGCGCAAGGCCGAGCGCTTGAAGGCCGTCGCCGACGAAAAAGTGGATCTGGTCGCGTTCGAGAAGGACAAGATCAAGGGGGCGGTGCGTACCGACTTCATCCTGTCGGCGGAGATCATCGTGCTCTCGCTGGGAACCGAAGCGGTGAAAAATGCGCCGTTCGCACAGCAGGCACTGACGCTGGTCGCCATTGCCATCGGCATGACGGCGTTCGTCTATGGTCTGGTCGCGGGCATCGTCAAACTCGATGACATCGGTGCCTGGTTGCTGGACAAGGGCCGTGCACTGGCTGCGGTCGGACGCGGCCTGCTGCATGCCACGCCGTGGCTGATGCGCGGCCTGTCGGTTGCCGGTACTGCGGCGATGTTCCTGGTTGGTGGCGGCATCCTGGTGCACGCGATTCCGGCCCTGCACCACTTCGTGGTCGGGCTGGCACCGGCCAACCTGGAATGGCTGGCCAATGCGCTGGGCAGCATGGTGGTGGGCATCATCATCGGTGCGGTGGTGCTGACCGTGGTGACCATGATCCAGCGTATGCGTGGGGCGAACGCCGCGCATTGAAGCCGGCGTTGTAGGAGCGGCGTAAGCCGCGAAGCCGATAGACCGACCGTTGTAGGAGCGGCGTAAGCCGCGAAGTGGAGAATTCTTCAGGCATCAGCAATGCATGCCGGCATGAGAGGTATCTGAAAGATTGTCAGCTTCGCGGCTTACGCCGCTCCTACAACAACCGCCGCGCCCTGTTCCAACTCCCGCAACTGCTGCTGCGCGCGGGCCAGCGATTGCCCGGACAGGCTGTTCAGCAAGCGTTGCAGGCGATGACTGGCCGGCAAGCGTCGCATCGCCCAGCGTGCGGCCGCGATGCTAGCCAGCATCACCACCACGCCGAAGCCCAATGTGCCGAGGAACCACGCTGGCGCCATCGCGTACAGGTCCAGTCCCAGCCACTGCACGCACAGGCATTGCAGTACCAGCAGCCATAGGCAGAACCACGGCAGGCCCAGGCCAAGCTCGCTCAGTGCGGTGAAGCGGCGCAGGCGTGCAAGCCGTCGCTGCTGGATCAGCACCGGTGCCTCCGCCGCATCCGCGTGCAGCGCCAACAAGGCGCGGGTCACCGATACCCAGATCGCAGCGATGCCGTAGATATGCAGGGCCAGCCCGGTAAGCAGCAGTTGCGGTAGCTGGCGGTGTTCAACCCAGAAGCTGGCCGCCAGCACGGTCACCATGATCCACACCAGCAGCCAAACCAGTTGCAGGCCGCTGAACCAGCGCAGGCGGCGCTGCACGCTGGCTTGGCGCGGTTGCTGCCAGGCCTGCAGGGCCTGCACTTCCAGCTGGTCGATACGTTGCGCCTGCTGTGCCCAGGCGACTTTGAGTTCGTCGAGTTCCATGCTGTCAATCTCGGGTAGCGGCGTTGGGATTGAATTGGCTGCGCAGTTGCTGGCGCAACCGATGCAGGCGGGTGGCGGCATTGCTGGCGCTGATGCCCAGCACCTCACCGATTTCGCGGTGGCTGCAGTCATCCAGGTGCAGCAGCAACAGGGCTCGATCCAGCGCCGGCAAGCGGTGTATCAACTGATTGAGCTGGGCCAGGCTGGCGCTTTCCTCGGCGTTGTCGGCAACGCTGGCCAGGTCGTCATCCAGCGCTGCATCGCTGTGGTACTGCCGGCGCAGCTCACGGCTGCGCAGCTGCGAGATGGCGGTGTTCAAGGCGATGCGGTACAGCCAGGTGCTGAATTGTGCGCGCTGCGGATCAAAGGCTGGGAAGGCGCGCCAGGCCTGGATGCTGATTTCCTGGATCAGGTCGCTGCGGTCGTCGCGCTGCGCGCAATAGCCACGCGCGACCTTGAGCACGATGCCCTGATGCTGGGCCAGCAGCAGGGCAAAGCGTTGTTGCTGGTCGGCGATGGGTTTGGTCGCAGTGATGTCCATGCCCGGGTGATTCGCACCAGCGCAGGAAATATCACAGCCTGTGAGCCGGTTGTCGTTGCTGTCGCCGCTCAGGCGGCGGGCAGCACCTGATTGCGACCTACGCGCTTGGCCGCATACAAGGCCTGATCGGCCCGCTGCAGCAGGGCCTGCAGGGCTTCGCCGGGCAGGGCCTGGGCGACGCCGGCGCTGAAACGCACCTGCACGCGCTGTTCTTCATGCAGGAACGGGCGTTGCGCCAGCTGCTGCTGCAGCTGTTGCAGGGTTTCCAGCGCGGCGGCGCGGTTGAGCCCGGGCAGCACCAGCACGAACTCGTCGCCACCGAGGCGGGCGATGCAGTCGCGGCCGCGCAGGCGTTGCTGGGTCACCGTCACCAGATGGCGCAGGGCCTGATCGCCGCCAGCGTGGCCGTGCCGGGCATTGGTCTGGCCGAAATGATCCAGATCGATCATGGCCAGACTCAGTGGCGCGCCGTGGTCGGCCAACAACTCGCCCAGCTGCTGCTCCAGGCCGCGGCGGTTCAATGCCCCGGTCAGCGGATCGGTGCGCAGCTGGCTGCCGGCTTCTTCCAGCTCCCGTTCCAGCTGCTGCACGCGTTGCTCGGCGGCCTTGGCCTCGGCCCGCGCATTGGCCAGATGGTCGCGCGCACGCGCGGCCTGTTGCTGTACCCGTGCGGTGTCCTGCAGCACGTCCTGCAGCAACTGGGTAAGGTCGGAAATGCTGCGGGTCTGGCGCACCGCAACGGCGTAGCTGGCGATGCGATCATGGTATTCGCCGGTTTCGGTGACCATGCCGTCCACCTGCTGCACGAAGTCGACCATCAGGTCCTTCATCGCCTGCTTGGACTGGTCGATGCCCTCGCGCAGCAGCCCCTGTCGATAGATCACTTCGCGCAGGTCGTTGCGGGTCTGCTCCAGCGAGTTGGCGTCCAGCGGCCCGGCCAACAGCTGCCGGATCGAACGGATCTGGCCTTGCAGCCAGCTGTCACCATCGAGCAGCTCGGAGATGTTCTCCAGCAGCATGTCGAACAGGTTGAGCAGCAGGTCGCGTTGTTCCTGCAGACTGCTGCTGCGCACGCCGACCTGGTGGCAGAGTTCGCGCAGATGGATGGCCACCGGCTGCAAGGGCTGGCCGCTGCGCCAGCTGCGCAGCTCCTCGCCCATGCGCTGTGCCTGCTGTTCGAGCTCAGGCGACTGCTGCATCAGGCTGGCCAGCACCGCGCCGAGGGTGTCGCGCAGCATGTCGCGCAGCTGCTCGGCCTGGCTGTTGCGGGTGTGGGAGGCTTCCAGTTCGACGGTACGGATGTACTTGTCGATCAATTGCCGCAGCAGGCGGCCGTAGCGCTCCCAGTCCTGCTCGGCATGCGCGCTGTGCAAGCGTTGGCCCATGTCACCGAGTTCACCGGGCAGGGTGCACATGCCCTGGGCGAAGGCGGCCAATACTGATTCGGGTGCGTTGGCGCCGATGAACAAGCGCTGCAGCATCGCCATGCCGCCGCCCCCGCTGGCTACCACCTCGACTGCCGCAGCCGCCTGCGGCGCGGACCGCCGGGACAGGATGCGGCCCAGCCCGCTGCTGCGGGAGGTGGAGGAGTCGTCGGGGCTGTCGGCCATTGCGCAGGGGTCCGGGCGGGTTGTGGCTGCGCCCGTGCGCAACCGGAGGTGGTGTCCAAGCCCCATTATCGGCAAGGTAGCAGCGGGCTTGAATGGCAGCCGATCACAGGAGCACATCATGCGGGTATTGCTGGCTGGCGCGACCGGTCTGGTCGGGGCGCAGGTACTGCAGCGGTTGTTGGCCGAGCCACGCTGCAGCGGCGTGATCGCACCGACCCGGCGCGCGCTGGCGCGGACCGACCCCAAGCTGCTCAATCCGGTGCTGGATTTTGCCGCGCTGGCGACGGTGGCGCAGGGCTGGCAGGTGGATGCGGTGATCTGCGCGCTGGGCTCGACGATGAAACAGGCCGGCTCGCGTGAGGCCTTCCGGCTGATCGACCATGGCTATCCGCTGGTGATTGCACGCGCAGTGCGTGCCAATGGCTGCGAGGTGTTTGCCTTGAACTCGGCGGCCGGTGCCAATCCGCGTTCGCTGGTGTTCTATAGCCGGGTCAAGGGCGAGCTGGAGCAGGATCTGCGCGCGCTGGGGTTTGCTTCGTTGACGCTGGTTCGTCCGGGATTGATCGGCGGCGAGCGTGCCGAACGTCGCACCGGCGAGCATCTGGCCAGCGTGGTGCTGGGCGCGCTGGCGCCGGTATTGCCGCGCGCATGGCGTATCAATCCGGCCACGCGGATTGCCGACGCCTTGGTGGAGGCGGTATTGGATCCGCAGCCGGGCGTGCGGGTGGTTGGGTCGGCGGAGTTGGTGTGAACCGGTTGAGTGGCGTTGTTGTAGGAGCGGGGGGGGGGGGGGGGGGGGGGGGGGGGGGGGGGGGGGGGGGCGGGGCGCGGGGGCGCGGCGGCGCGGGCCCGGCGCCGGCCCCCCCCCCCCCCCCCCCCCCCCCCCCCCCCCCCCCCCCCCCCCCCCCCCCCCCCCCCCCCCCCCCCCCCCCCCGCTCCTACAAACAGCAGGCTCCACAACGCTGTCAGGCCGGCAGTGACTGCCCGCCATCCACTGCCAGCACCTGGCCGGTGATCCAGCGCGCTGCGGGCGAGCACAGGAATACCGCGGTGTTGGCCACATCCTCGACATTGCCGAAGCCACCAAACGGGATCTTGCTGCGGATCTGTTCGTACAGTTCGGGTGCGCTGCTGCGGCGCTGCTCCCATAGTCCGCCGGGGAATTCGATCGAGCCCGGTGCCAACGCGTTGACCCGGATGCGCTCACGCGCCAGCTCGGTCGCCAGGCTGGTGGTGTAGTAATTCAAGGCGGCCTTGGCGGCGGAGTAGGCCGCTGCGCGTGGCGTCGGCACCGAGGCGTTGATCGAGCTGATGTTGAGGATGGCCGGCATCGCACTCAGGCGCAGATGCGGCAGGGCAGCGCGGTTGGCGCGCACCGCGGCCATCAGGTCGATATCGAAACCAGCTTGCCAGCTCGCATCGTCATTGCCGTTGCCATAGCCGGAGGCATTGTTGACGAGGATGTCGACGCCACCCAGCGTAGTTGCAGCGGCATCGATCCAGGCTTGAATCTGCATCGGATCGGCGAGATCACATTGCTGCGTGTGCGCGGCAGCTGCACCGTCGCCCAGCAGCTGTTCGGCAGCCTGTTGCAACGCCGCTGCACCACGCGCGCAGATGCTGACTTTCGCGCCGTCGCGGGCAAAGGCCTGGGCGATGGCCAGGCCGATGCCGCGGCTGCCGCCTGCAACCAGCACGCGTGCGTTTTGTAGTGAAACAGAAGGGGGCATTGCTGCGGTTCCGGTGGGCGGAGAGCGCACATTATCCCCGGGTTGCGCGTTGCAGGCGGCGAATGCGCTGTTCCGTGCTCAGGGCAGGCCGGGTACGTTCAAGGACGCGAACAGCAGGTTCTGCGCCTTCTTGGCCATTGATCGTGGCAGCTTGGCGATGAAGGTGTCGCCGGTCAGCGCCATGTCGCCGCGGAGGATGAAACCGTTGATCTGGGTGTAGCTTTTGACGGTGTATCTGTTCCCATCGCGGGTGACTTCCAGATACATCGGCGAGGTCAGGATGTTGTTGCCCTTGCGATAGACGCGGGTGCCATCGATGTCGCGGACCAGGCGATAGCCCTGCTGGCTTGCCCAGGCATCAACCTTGGCCAGCACGTTCTCATCGGAGCTGAAGGTGGTGAGGTCATGCGGCCTGCCGCTGTTCTTTGCCATCAGTGCGAGGATGTTGACCAGGGCCAGGCCGCCCAGTGCGCCCACGATCATTCCGGTGATCAAACTCATGCTGTTGACTCTTTGAAGTTGGGGCGGCATTCCAGCACATCGCAATGCCCGTTGTCGTGAAAATTCCGCGCTATTTCCAGATGTTGGGTATTGCGCCGAGTTCCGGATGTTTCATCTGCACGATGCAGAAGCGATGGCCAGTAGGCGCTTCCATCACCCACCAGCGTTTGATCTTGCCGATACGGCGCGCACCCAATGCTTCAAGCCGGTCAGCCTCGGCATCGATATCGTCGGCCTCGATATCCAGATGTACACGGGAGGTGTGGTCCACGCGCTGCACTTCCACGTGCAGTGCGGCCGGCGCGCCCAATAGTTCGGCGTATTGCGCACCATCGTCCTCGGTGTAGCCGGACTCTGCTCTCAGGCCGAGTGCAGGTGCCCAGAACGCGGCGGCAGCATCGCTGTCGGTGCCCTGGCAATCAATGATGAAACCGGCCAGACGGCTGCGGTGGCTCATGCGGATGCTCCGGTGACAGAGAACCGCAGCGTACACCGGCTAGCCAGGGGCTCGCGTTATTGCGCTGGGGCCGGCTGCTGCCGGTGCGCTCAACCGCCAGGCGGTGATGCACAGGACACCATACACACCCCATTCGGCCAAGCGCTGCAGCAGCCCGCGCCAAGGCTGCAGTTGTTCCAACCCCATCGCTATGAACAGCAGCAGCCATACCGCTGCCAGCGCGATCCACAGCATGCGGGTAAGCGGGCGGATGCCGGGAGCAGTGGCAAGCAGCACCAGCGCTAGCGTGGTGCCAAGATAGGTGAACAGGCCGAGCAGGGTATGCAGTGATTGCGACAGACTGCCGGTGATCGGACAGCTGAGATCGCAGGGCGCCAGGGCTGAACCTATCCACGCCACGGGTTCAAACATCAGCAGCCAATAGCCGAATCGACTGACGCCGGTCACCGGCACCGTGCGTGCGAAGGCGAACAGCAGCAGCGCCGCCAGCACGCCGACCGGAATGAAGCCGAACAAACTGATCAGCCGTGCATGCGCGCTGCCGGTTGCGCCGAGTTCGCTGATGTATTGCGATAGCGCTGAATAGCCGGGCTTGAGCGCGGCACCGCCAAGCAGCATCAGCAGGTACATCGCCACGAACAGCAGGATCAGACAGCGTTGCAAGCGCATGGGCCCGCCTGTGGTTGCCGTGCTCAGCGCACGCGGTTGGACAGGAATAGTTCCACCTTGCCGCAGCCCGGGCAGGCATGCAGGTCGAATTCCTCGCGGTTGACGAACAGCTCGCCGATATCGCCGAGCAGGAAGGGCATGGCCTGCGACCCTTCATGGAAGCGCTTGCGGCCGATGAACTCCATGCGCATGCCGGGGCAGCGCGGGCAGTCGATCAGGCGTGGAGGTTGGGTCCAGCTGCGCCTGTCATCGGGCAGGTAGTCGCGTGGCGGCGGTGCGCCGTCTGCGTGGGTGCCGCACTTCCAGCACTGGTCGAAGTTGTCTTCGTTGGCTTCCTTGCAGTTGCTGCAGGTCCAGGTGCCCATGGCGGTTTTGGTTGTGGGGTTGAGTTGGCCAATCGTAGCGCTGGAGTTGTGGCTTGGCGTTACAGGTGGGTGATGCTTTTTGTTTGGATCGGGCGAAAGATCAAGAACTGCCCTCACCCCAATCCCTCTCCCGCAGGCGGGAGAGGGGTTGGGGTGAGGGGAAGCTTCCAACAAGCACCCCCGAGCAACCGCCAAGCCAAAAAAAGGCCCGCATCGCTGCGGGCCTCAAATAACGCCAGCAAAAAACTATCAGTGAATCTTGGCCAGATCGTCGATCAGCACGCGCAGGAAGCGCGCCGCTTCGCCGCCGGTGCAGGCGCGGTGATCGAAGGTGACCGACAACGGGATGACCTTGTGCGTTTCAATGCCGCCCATCACCGGGGTGACCTGGAAGCGGGCACGGCCGGCGGCAACGATGGCCACACACGGCGGTACGACCACCGGGGTGGCGTAGCGGCCGGCGAACATGCCGAAGTTGGACAGGCTGATGGTGTAGCCGCTCAGCTCCGACGGTGCGATCGAGCGGTCTTCCACCTGCTGGCGCAGACGGTTGATGCCCTCGCGCACGCCACGGGCATCGAGCATGTCGGCATTGCGCAGGGCTGGTACGAACAGGCCGTCGTCGGTGTCCACGGCGATGCCGATGTCGACCTGGGCGTGCAGGGTACGGGTGAGGTTGTCACCGTCGAACCAGGCATTCATTGCCGGCACGGCCTGGCAGGCGCTGACGATGGCGCGGACCAGGCGCGAGGTCATGTCGTTGCCCGGCGCCCAGGCATGGATGTCGGCGTCATCGCTGAGCGTGGTCGGCACGACCTTGCTGTGTGCGTCGGCCATCACCCGTGCCATGTTGCGGCGCACGCCCTTGAGCGGTTCCGGTTGGCCCTTGGCGACCACGCCCGGAGGGGCGGTACGCATCGGCTTGCCAGCGGCGGACAGCGGGGTGCGAGCGCTTGAGCCCCTCTCCCCCTGGGAGAGGGGTTGGGGTGAGGGTACGGCAGCTGCAGTGGAGCTCGATGCAACTGCCACTGTTCCAGTGGAAGAGGGGAGCAGGGCAGACGGGTTTGCCGCCGCCTGCTTCACATCATTCATCGTCACCGCGCCTTCGGCGCCGGTGGCGCGTACGCGGGCCAGATCGACGCCGAGCTTGCGGGCCATCGCACGCACGGCCGGCACTGCCTTGACACCACCGACGGCCACGGCCTGCTCGGTGTGCACGGCATTGGAGCTGACCATCGCGCCGACCACGGTGCCTTCATCGGCACGCTCGGCGGCAGCGGCAGCAACCGGTGCCGGCGCGGCAACCGGCGCAGGCGTGGCTTCGGCCGGTGCGCCGTGGTGATGGCCGGTATCCTGGCCTTCGGCACGCTGCGGCAGGTTGGGGTCGAGCTCGAAACTCGCCAGCACGTGGCCGGTCACAACAATGTCGCCAGCGCCGCCGGCCAGCTTCAGCACCTTGCCGGAGTAGGGCGAGGGCACTTCCACCACGGCCTTGGCGGTTTCCATTGCCACCAGTGGCTCGTCGAGCTTGATCACGTCGCCTTCCTTGACGAACCACTCAACGATGGTCGCGTCCGGCAGGCCTTCGCCCAGGTCGGGCAGGTTGAAATTCTTGGTCTGGCTCATGTGAGTTTCTCTTCCAGCAATTCGAGTTCGCGTGCCGGCAGCCAGCCCTGCGCGCCATCGGCGCGCTCGGACCACCACCAGCCACCATGTTCGTGATGCAGCCTTACCTGCTCCCCGCGATCAACGTCCAGCTCGCGTGCGCTGTAGTCGCGCAGCGCTTCGGCACGGCCATTGTCCAATACCTGCAGCCAGGCCACCGGCGCCCAGCCGGCGCTGCCTTCGCTGGTTTTCACCCAGGCGAAGGCCGGCCATTCCTCGTCGCGTACGCCAAGCTCGACGATCTGCCCGGTACGGAACTGCAGGGGGTTGCGGTATTGGCTGCGGTAGCTGCCAATCAAGCGTGCCAGCATGTCAGCCCACCGCGACCGCACGCTTGGCGGCGGTCACGATCCGTTCCACGCTGGGCAGGTACTTCATCTCCAGGCGGAACAGCGGGATGTGGGTGTCATAACCGGCAACGCGCTCGACCGGTGCCAGCAGGTCGTAGATCGACTCTTCGGCCAGGCGCGCGGCGATTTCGGCGCCAAAGCCAGCGGTCTTCGGTGCTTCCTGCACGATCACGCAGCGGCCGGTCTTGGCCACTGATTCGGCGATGGTGGCGAAATCCAGCGGGCGCAGCGTGGCCACGTCGATCACTTCGGCACTGATGCCTTCGCCGGCCAGTTTGTCGGCGGCTTCCAGCGCTTCCTTGACCTGTGCACCCCAGGTGACCAGGGTCACGTCGGTGCCGTCACGCAGCACGAAGCACACGTCCAGCGGCAGTGCCTCGCCGTCATTGACGACCACTTCCTTGTACTGGCGGTAGATGCGCTTGGGCTCCATGTAGATCACCGGATCCGGCTCGCGGATCGCGGCCAGCAACAGGCCGTAGGCGCGCTGCGGGCTGGACGGCAGCACCACGCGCATGCCCGGCACATTGGTGAAGATGGCTTCGTTGGCTTCGCTGTGGTGTTCCGGCGCGCGGATGCCACCGCCCCACGGCACGCGCAGCACCATCGGGCAATGCAGGCGGCCACGGGTACGGTTGCGCAGGCGTGCGGCGTGGCAGATCAGGTGATCGACCATCGGATAGACGAAGCCGTCGAACTGGGCTTCGGCCACCGGCTTCATGCCCTGTGCGGCCAGGCCGACGGTGAGGCCGGCGATGGTGGTTTCGTCCAGCGGGGTGTCGAGCACGCGCTGCGCGCCGAACTGCTGCTGCAGGCCGGCGGTGGCGCGGAACACGCCGCCGTTGACGCCCACGTCCTCGCCCAGCACCAGCACCGATGGGTCGTGTTCCATTTCCCAGGCCAGGGCCTGGGTGACGGCTTCGATGAGGGTGATCGGGGTAGCTGTCATCGGGGTGTCTCCGCTGTTGCTCGCCGCACTGTGCGCGACGCCGTGATCGTGGCTGGCCGAGGTGACGGCAGCATTGCGCTTGATGTCATCCATGGCGCTGCTCCAGGGCGATGGCGGCAGCGCGCTGCGCCAGCAGGTCCGGCGGCGGATCGGCATACAGGTAATCGAACATGGCCTCTACCGGCTGCACTGGGCAGTTGAGGTAGGCGTTGACCTCCTCGTCCACGCGGCTGCCGCATTCGGTGATCCAGTTCTTTTCTTCTTCTTCGCTCCACACGCCGTGCGCGGTCAGGTACTTGCGCAGGCGGATCAGCGGCTCGTTCAACCAGGCCGATTTCACTTCGGCGTCGTCGCGGTAGCGGCGGGCGTCGTCGGCGGTGGTGTGGTCGGAGAGGCGGTAGGTGAGCAGTTCCAGCACCGTGCCGCCCTGGCCGGACAGGGCGCGCTCGCGCGCCTGTTCCATCGCCGCCATCACCGCGATCAGGTCGTTGCCGTCCACCTGCAGGCAGAACAGGCCGCCGGCCAGGCCTTTCTGGGCCAGGGTCTCGGCGCCGGTCTGGGCCGAGCGCGGTACCGAGATGGCCCAGCCGTTGTTCACCACGCACAGGATCAGCGGCAGCTTGTAGGCGCCGGCCGAGTTCACCGCGGCGTAGAAATCGGTCTTGGAGCTGCCGCCATCACCGCAGACGCTGACCGCGACCTGCGGCAGGTTGCGCAGCTTGAACGACAGCGCCGAACCGGCCGCGTGCAGGCACTGGGTCGAGATCGGCACGCAGATCGGGAAATCGCGGGCCGCATCGCTGTCGCGGTCGTAGTCGCTGCCGCGCTCGTCGCCGCCCCAGTACATCAGGACGTCGCGCGGGCGTACGCCGCGCATGAACATGGCGCCGTACTCGCGGTAGCTGGGGGCGAACACGTCGCCGCTCTTCATGGCCGCGCCGATGCCGACGTGGGCCGCTTCATGGCCCAGGCAGGAGGCAAAGGTGCCGAGCTTGCCGGTGCGCTGCAGCGCCACGGCCTTGGTGTCGAACACCCGCGTGGCCAGCATCTGCTTGAACATCGGCAGCAGCGAGCGTGGGTCGCGCAGCGAGGCGGGTAGGTCATCACGTACCAGGTTGCCGTCGGCATCCAGGTACTGCAGGTAATCGATTTGGAACTGGGCGGAAACCGTCATTGCAGCAACACCTTGGACAGATGGTTTCAAATGATAGGAATTACGCATGGTAAGGACTCAGTCCGAAAAAGCCGTCCTGCGCCGCAACAAGATTGACCGGGTGCAGACCGGTTTTGTTCCGCGGCGCGCGACTCGGGCGAGCAATTGCAACGTATTCAGTCTGTGACAACAGGAACGGCACATTGTCGCTCCGCTGCGGTTTGCGCGTGTTTCGATTCCGTTTGCGCGGGAGCCAGGTCCAGGGCACCCCTCCCCAACCCTCCCCTTGCCTTCGGCAAAGGGAGGGGGCGTAGTGCCGACCCATGGTCGGCAGGGGCTTCACCGGTACTGACTCTGCCGACCATGGGTCGGCACTACAGAAGGTCCAACGCTGCGTTACCCTTGCCGGCCCATACGATGGCCAGGCCGATGACCGTAGAAAAGAACCAGCGTGAGCTCGAAGCCGGTATCCATACCGACCTGCAGGGCCGGCTCACCTACGGCGGCTACCTGCGCCTGGACCAGTTGCTGTCAGCCCAGCAGCCGCTGTCCAACCCGCCGCACCACGACGAAATGCTGTTCATCATCCAGCACCAGACCTCGGAGCTGTGGCTCAAGCTGCTGGCCCATGAGCTGCGCGCGGCGCGCGGCCACATGCAGCGCGACGAGGTCTGGCAGTGCCGCAAGGTATTGGCCCGGGCCAAGCAGGTGCTGCGTCTGCTGACCGAGCAGTGGGCGGTGCTGGAAACCCTCACCCCTTCCGAATACATGGGCTTCCGCGACGTGCTCGGCCCGTCCTCGGGCTTCCAGTCGCTGCAGTACCGCTATATCGAATTCCTGCTCGGCAACAAGAACGCCGACATGCTCAACGTGTTTGCGCACGACCCGGAAGGGCAGGCGCAGCTGCGTGAGGTGCTGGAAGCGCCCAGCCTGTATGAGGAGTTCCTGGCCTACCTGGCGCGCTTCGGCCATGCCATCCCGGCGGCCTATGAAGGCCACGACTGGACCCAGTCGCATATCAGCGACCCGGCCCTGCGCCCGGTATTCGAGAACATCTATCAGGACACCGACCGCTACTGGCGTGAGTATTCGCTGTGCGAGGACCTGGTGGACCTGGAGACCCAGTTCCAGCTGTGGCGCTTCCGGCATATGCGCACGGTGATGCGGGTGATCGGTTTCAAGCGCGGTACCGGCGGTTCCAGCGGCGTGGGCTTTCTCCGACAGGCGCTGGAGCTGACCTTCTTCCCCGAGCTGTTCGAGGTGCGGACCACCATTCGCGGCGACGCCTGAACCCTTGGCGTGGCTGAAAGTTCAACCTATTCAGCAGCTTGCGCTGCACCATGGACTGGGCTCGGAGCGTCCGTCCCAGCCGTGGCGCAGCGGTTGGTTGCAGCAGTATGTATTTGACGTGAAGCCGATGCTTCTGTGATCCTCGCCCGTCGCGCCGGTTCCGGCCGACTTGCTTGCATTACTTACCCAACGAATTATCAGGGGACACCGCATGAGCGCTGCCGCGCCGAATTCCGAACCAACCCCGGCGCCCGTGCCGGAGTTCAAGACCATCCTCGGCCATCCAAAGCCACTGTGGATGCTGTTCATGGCCGAATTCTGGGAGCGCTTTGCGTTCTACGGCATTCGCTGGGCGATGGTGCTGTACATCGTCGCGCAGTTCCAGGGCGGTCTGGCCTCGGGCGAAAAGCCTGCAGCCGAGCTGTACGGCGCCTACCTGGCGCTGGTCTATGCCGGTGCCATCTTCGGTGGCTACGTCGCCGACAAACTGGTCGGCTTCCAGCGCTCCATCCTGCTGGGCGCACTGTTCATGGCCATTGGCCTGTTCATGCTGGTCTCGCCCAGCGAAGTGATCT
The DNA here is from genome assembly GCF_056760175.1 of Stenotrophomonas sp. STEN021. Lineage (NCBI taxonomy): Bacteria > Pseudomonadati > Pseudomonadota > Gammaproteobacteria > Lysobacterales > Lysobacteraceae > Stenotrophomonas > Stenotrophomonas sp. STEN021. Next base: position 116,081 of record NZ_JBRREH010000001.1, read on the forward strand.
TCAAGCTCGGCCTGGCCACCATCATCGTCGGCAACGGCCTGTTCAAGCCGATCATCTCGACCATGGTGGGCAAGCTGTACGTGCAGGGTGATGCACGCCGCGATGCCGGTTTCACCATCTTCTACATGGGCATCAACATCGGTGCGCTGCTGGCCCCGGTCATCACCGGTGCGCTGGCCAAGATGGTCTTCGGCACCGAGCAGGACCCGCATTACCAGTGGGTGTTCATCGCTTCGGGCATCGGCATGGTGGCCAGCCTGGTCTGGTTCTGGTTTGGCCGCGCGCAGCTGAAGGGCATCGGTCTGCCGGAAGAAGGCCAGAAGAGCCTGGGCCGCGTCGGACTGGTGGCCGCGCTGGGCCTGCTGATCGGCATCCCGGTGTTCTACTTCCTGCTGACCATTGATGCCAATGCGCTGCAGGCGATCCTGATGACGCTGTTCATCGTGCCGGCGCTGATGCTGCTGGTGGAAGGCATCCGCAGCGGCTCGGTTGCGCGCGACAAGGTGATCGCCATGCTGGTGATCTTCGTGTTCAACGTGCTGTTCTGGATGTTCTTCGAACAGGCCGGCAGCTCGTTCACCTTCCTCGCCGACAAGATCGTCAACCGCGAATTTGGCAGCTGGACCTTCCCGTTGGAGTGGTTCCAGTCGGTGAACTCGGTGGCCATCATTGTCTGTGCGCCGATCATGGCCTGGATGTGGGTCAAGATGGGCAAGGCCAATCCGTCCATTCCGCGCAAGTTCGGCCTTGGCCTGATCTTCAATGGCCTGGCCTTCCTGCTGCTGATGGTGGCGCTGTCGAGCATGGTCAATGATGCCGGCAAGATCCCGTTCTGGACCCTGTTCGCGGTCTACGTGATCCAGTCCATCGGTGAGCTGTGCCTGTCGCCGATCGGCCTGTCGATGACCACCAAGCTGGCTCCGACCCGTCTGGCCGGCATGGCAATGGGCTGCTGGTTCCTGTCCATCGCCATTGGTAACAATCTGGCCGGTATCTTTGCCGGCAAGGTCAGCGGCGAAGGCGGCATGACCGTTGCGTCGGCGCAGTCCGGTTACACCTTCGGCTTCTGGGCCCTGGTGGGTTCGGGCGTGCTGTTGTTCCTGGTCGCTCCGCTGATCAACAAGCTCATGCACGGCGTGAAGTAAGGAGTCATGCGATGAAACTTCTGTTCGGAACGCTTCCCCTGTTGCTCAGCGTGGCGCTGACTGGCTGCAATCAACCGCCGCCCGCCAAGCCTGAAACGGTGCAGCCGCTGGATACGTCCGAACAGAAGGCGCCGGTGGCTGATACCAGTCAACCGGTGGCATCGGGCAATACCCCCACTGCAGCGGATATCGCTGCGGTGGCTGGGCTCAACGCGCAGTTCGACCCGGCCCGCGACCCGGTCGCCGATCTGGAAACGGCCAAGGTCGAGGCTCAGCGTGGTGGCAAGCGCATCGTTCTGGATGTGGGCGGCGAGTGGTGCTCCTGGTGCCACCTGCTGGACGCCTTCATGGAAGGTGATTCGGAGCTGCGCCGCTTCCGCGATGCCAACTACGTGTGGATGAAGGTGAACTACAGCGAAGAGAACGAGAACGCCGAGTTCCTAGCGCGTTTCCCGGAGATTAAGGGCTACCCGCACCTGTTCGTGCTGGATGCCGAGGGCCAGTTGCTGCATTCGCAGTTCACCGGTGATCTGGAGAAGGGCAAGGGGTACGACCGCACCAAGTTCGATGCCTTCCTGAAAGCATGGGCACCGCCGGCGAAGTAAGCTTGCGATGTGGTTGAACGAAAACGGCGCCGAAAGGCGCCGTTTTTCGTTGCCCCCTCCCTTGCGCGCAGCGCAGGGGAGGGGTGCCTTTGATTCTGATCTTTGCTGTTAGCTCTCGGCCTTAAGCAAAGCCAAAGCCAAAGCCAAAGCCAAAGCACCCCTCCCCAACCCTCCCCTGCGCTTTGCGCAAGGGAGGGGGTTAAGCCACAGCCTTCATCT